>NZ_JBQSWU010000001.1:0-242178 GCF_052377485.1 Glutamicibacter sp. AOP38-B1-38
CGTGGTTTTGGCCCATCTATTGGCGCGATCTCATAGAAGAGTCGATTTGCCTGATTAATCAAGAATACGGGCGAGCCTGAGTGGCTTGAGGGTTCCCAACCTGCGGGCGCGGTTGGGGACCGCAGTCCGCGTCTCTCCATTGGGGCATTCAAACACCGTAGATGACCAGAATTTCTTCTCCGACTTCTCGCTGAACTTCTAGGGCGAGTTGCCTGCCGGTCTCGTTCCATTTGTTCTCGTCAAAGCCCTCAGGCCAACCATGTTCCCAATGAATATGCTTTTGGAAATCCTCGTTCCAAGTTGAGAGCTTGGAACTCAGTTCTTCTGACAATCCATAGTCCTCCGCGGATTGGAGCCCAAATTCCCACAAGGGCCACTCTGCGCCGTAGTCGCAGAAGATCCTCAAGACACGCTTCGACTCTCTTTCTTGTTCGGGCTTCATTTCCAAAGCTTACGATCCAGATGGTGGTCGGCAACAGAAGAGGAAGCCCGTTGTGCCTGTGGCAGCGCAGGCAGGAAGTTCGTAGGGGGAACCTTGTGCGGGACAGCTGACATGAGAAATTGATCCGCGTAATCATAGATGTGCACGTTCTCGGATTCAGCCAACATTTCTGGAGGCCTCTGACTCGGTCCTCCAAAAGATCGTTCCATCCGTTTCTCAGTTTCATTCCGGGATATTCAACAAAACACACCGATAGCATCGATCAGTACACCCTCATTCACCAGGTACACAGGAGTACACTGAGTACATAGCTATTCACAGGAGAAATCGTGACCAGTCAGCAAATAACTCAGAATCCTTTCCGTCCCACGGCAGGAGCCGAGCCACCACAGCTCATCGGTCGAACCGGACTACTGGACGAGTTCTCCTACGGTCTGCAGATCCGATCCGGTGCCCCTGGCTTGCTCACTATTTTCACTGGAGCCCGCGGTATCGGCAAGACTGTCATGCTCGGCGAGGCTGAAGATATCGCGCGCGCCCAAGGATGGCTGGTGGTCTCGGAGACTGCAACGACAGGTTTCTTGGGGCGAATAGGTGAAGCCATGCGTTCAGCGGCTGAAGAGCTGGGAGAAGGGCCGAAAGGCCGTCGGATTACGGGCATCGGAGCCGCAGGCTTCTCGATCACTGCTCAGTTGCCTCCGGCGCAGCAACTGGGATGGAGGCAATTGGGAGAACAACTGTTGCAATTGCTGGATGAGAAGCGCACCGGGCTGGCTATCACCCTAGACGAGATTCACGGCGCCAACCGTGATGAACTTGCTCAACTGGCCGCCTTCGTTCAGCACTTCATCCGCCAAGGACTGCCAATTGCTCTGTTATTTGCAGGCCTGCCCGCCGCCGTCTCCGATCTGCTCAATGAGGGCGTCGCAACATTCCTCCGCAGAGCCGACCGAATCGACTTACATGCCGCGGCAATCCGCGAGGTTGAGGACTCTTACCTAGAAACGTTTGCAAGCCTAGAACACCCAATTTCGTCGAAACTCATTCGGAAGGCAGCCGAATCAACCGGAGGCTACCCATTCCTCATACAACTGGTGGGGTACCACTTGTGGCAGATAGCGGAGTCCAAAGAAGCCCCGCTGACAGCAGCAGGCGTTGATCTGGCCTTAGCTGCCGCACACCGGAAAAACACTCGCGTAGTCCTAGCCGCGGCATTGGCCACGGCATCGCCCAAGGATATCGAGTTCTTACAGGCAATGTCTGAAGATGATGGGCCATCGAACACGGCTGATATCGGCAGGCGCCTCGGGGACGCAAAAAATACCATCGGGAACTACCGAGCCCGGCTCATCGACGCCGGGCTCGTCCAACCCGCAGGACGTGGACTGCTTAACTTCGCCATCCCCGGTCTGCGTGAGTATATCGCCGGGATTTGATGCTGAAAGTGTGCAAGTAATCAATCACAACCACCCTTTGCTCTCCAGGGAGAAGCACGAAAAGCCCGAAGATTAGGACTCAGTTCAGACCCACGATGAGTGCTTATTCCGAAAATTGCGGGCTTTGGTGGTCGAACAAGTATCGCTGTGTCGTTAGCGGAACCCTCTATGGCACACCACCTATCACTGACTGGAGAGCAGACTCGTTGTGCTCAGCAGTCGATCATCAATCGTTCGTTCGTTGCGACAACCTGATTGCAGAATCTAGCCATACCCAACCTCAGATATCGATGAGATCAGCAGGGTACAGCACAATCAGCGAAGGCCGTCCTCGAATGATTCAATGAACTGTTCCCGTTGTTTCGCGGTGTGTATGCCGCGTGCACGCATGAAAATACACCCTGAACGTTGGTATTAATTCTCAGTCCAACTTTCGGGGAGCATTTCACATATAGGAGTGGTTTTCGCCGTCCACTGATGCACAGTTCGTGCAAGCGTGTATTGATCCTTATTTGAGCAGACTATTCACAAGCTGCGTAGGAGTGGACTCTCCAAGGAGGGAGTGCAAGTAGATTTTCAACAGTAAGCTATCCATTTCCTCGGAAGCGATAAGGCAAGCTTCGGGGGCACGAAGCGAAACCATTATGGAAGCGACATTCACTCGCGCTCTTCGAAGAGCAGTGCGCTGGCCTCGGGGTTGCGTGCGGCGCTGCGGCGCAGCAGGGCCCCGATGGTGTTGTGCGAGTCCGCCACGGCGTCGGAACGCGGGCTCGGCCGTTCGCTGGCCGGCAGGGAACCGTTCACAAGCGGGAATCCCTAGTCGAGAAATCGTTGGCCCGGTCGAGGCCTAGAGCCGTTCGAGGATGGTGACGTTCGCTTGCCCGCCGCCTTCGCACATGGTCTGCAAACCCCAACGGGTATCGCTGCGTTCCAGCTCATGCAGCAACGAAGTCATCAGCCGGGCGCCGGTGGCGCCGATGGGGTGGCCCAGCGCGATGGCGCCGCCATTGACGTTGACCTTAGCCATATCCGCCTGCGTTTCTTGCTGCCAGGCGAGGACCACCGCGGCGAAGGCCTCGTTGATTTCGATGCGGTCCATATCTTCCAAGCTCATCCCGGCGCGGGCCAGCGCATGCCGTGTGGCGTTGATCGGTGCCGAGAGCATCATCACCGGGTCATCGGCGCGGGCCGAGATGTGGTGGATCCGGGCGCGCGGTTTCAGGCCGTAGCGTTTGACCGCGGCTGCCGAGGCGATCAGCAGCATCGCGGCGCCGTCGGACATCTGCGAGGCGCTGGCGGCGGTGTGCAGGCCGCCAGCGATAATCGGCGGCAGCGAGGCCATCTTCGCCCGGTCCGGTATGCGCGGTCCCTCATCCGCGCGCAATTCGGCCAGCGGCAGGATCTCCCGCTCGAAGTAGCCTTGCTCCTGGGCGTGCAGGGCCTTTTCATGGGAGGCGGCGGAGTAGTCCTCGAGCTGGGCACGGGTGAGTCCCCACTTCTGAACCATCATCTCCACCCCGCGGAATTGCGAGATCTCCTGGTCCCCATAGCGTTGGGTCCACCGGGCTGAACCGGTGAACGGGTCGGGGAAGCCGAACTGCGCGGCGGCCGTATTGGAGTAGGACAGCGGAATGCTGGACATCGATTGCACTCCACCGGCGACCACCAGGTCGCTGGTCCCGCTGAGCACCGCCTGAGCCGCGTAGGACACCGCCTGCTGCCCGGAGCCGCACTGGCGCTCGACGGTGGTTCCCGGAACTTGTTCCGAGAGGCCCGCAGCCAACCACGCGCTGCGGGCGATGTCCATGGCGTTGGGTCCTACCTGGTCGATGCAGCCGAGGATGATCTCGTCATATTGCGTCGAATCGATGCCGTTGCGGCGCACCAGTTCCGCCAGCGGCGCGGCCGCGAGATCCAGCGGGTGCAATGCCGCCAGGGACTTGCCGCGGCGCCCCACGGGCGTGCGCAGCGCATCGATAATGTAGGCCTCGGCCATGGGCTCTCCTCCAGAGATCGGTGGTTCGCGGACCGCTGATCACCGTGTTTTCAGTGGTGAAACCGCGTAATCGAATGATCATTGATGCTATGACTAGGATGTCGAACTAACCTTGCGTTGTCTAGATCACATTAGTCGGCCCGGAGTCACGAAGTGCCACGCCAGCGACCTGCGAGGGGACACAAGGCGATTTGCGCTTGAACACAAGGGCCGGGAAGCGCTAAGTTACGAATCAGTAGGCTGCGTGGTGCACCTGCCGGAGGAGGAGCAGCAATGGATTCGCAGAGCCCCGAGATGAACCAGCTTCCCTCCGCGCATTCCTTGAGCATCCGCCCATGGACGGGCATCGAAGAGGTCCCGGAACTGCTGGACGTGTGGCGATCCTCCGTCGAGGGGCGCCTCGATTTCCTCTCCGCCAGCGACTTGACCTCCGTTGCCTCGACCTTGGAAACCGTTTATGCGCAGCGTGCAGAAGTTTTCGTGGCGCACTTAGGCGCTCAGGTCGTTGGGTTCATGGCCATGGGCGATCGGCGCGTGGAGCTCTTGTGGGTCCACCATCAGCATCGCCAGCACGGCATTGGAAGGGCGTTGGCCGACTTCGCCCGCTCCCGGTGCGCGGAGATCGAGATGGTGCTCAATGCGCAAAATGCCGCCGGTTTGGAATTCTACAAGCACTGCGGATTCGAGCCGGCGGAACAGGCTCATGCCAGCGGCGCCGATGCCATGAACCCTAGCGTGTCACTGCGTCATGCGAAGGTCCGTGAGCAAGCCGTGGAACGATAGACGCATGACAGAAAAAACCCGATCCCTGCGTGAAGTATCCATCGAACGTCTGGCCTCGCGCCGTTACCAGGCGACCAGCTCCGAGAGCGGTGCGAGCATCGAATTCGGCCAAGGCGAGGGCCTGCTCTCCCCGGTCGAACTGCTGCTGGCGGCGATTGCCGGCTGCTCCTCGATTGATGTCGATGCCGCGACGACCAGGCGTGCCGAGCCAGAAAAATTCGAGGTCACCGCGACCGGCTACAAGGTCGAAGAAGGCGGCGCGAGCCAGATGGAAGACATAGATATGTCCTTCAACCTGAAGTTCCCCGACACCGCGGAAGGCCGCAAGGCAGCCGGAATGGTCCAGCGCATCGTGAAGCTCTCCCACGACAAATACTGCACGGTCTCGCGCACCGTCGAGCTGGGGTCCAAGGTCACCAGCACCATCGAGGGCACCGACTCGGCCTCCTGATCGGCCGGCGCTAGAGCCACGCGTTCCAAGAGCGCACTTGGAGACCAATTCCGCGGACCCGAACCAGGGCCGCGTTGATTCTGACCGGCCATGCCAGCTGCCGCGCTGGCATGGCCGGGATGATGAATTCTTGGTGTGCCTGTCCGCACGGGAAGTCGGGCGCATGTAACCGGGAATTCAGACTCTTACGCGTCATCCAAAGTCAAGCCCGGAAAAGCGAATTTGTGACCGGGGTCGAAACGAAAATATTCAAGTACAGTGGTTTCGTTTCAAATCTTGTGATCTACTGCTCTATCCGTTGAGTTTGCTCGTTTTAAGTGCGGATTTAGTTCCTCGATGTGGGTATTTGTCATCCTCTAGGGCTGCTAGTTCTCTCCTTGCCCTAGTCAGCACAAAATCCTCGTCGTAGTGTCTAAATTATCCCCACGTTGAAGGAGCAGAGATGCAAACTCAGAACGTTCTAGGAAACATTGACTGGGCGTCGATGCTGCAAAAAGTTGCCATCGCGCTTGTTATTCTCATCATCACCTGGCTGGTGGCCAAGGTTGTCAAATGGGCCGTCGCCAAACTCGTCACCAAGATCAAGTTCCTCCAGAAGGAGGGCACCGATGGCAAACAGATCGGTGATTCGCTAGGCAAGGTCGCGTCGCTGGTCGTTTGGCTCTTCGGCTTGATCGCTATTCTCCAGGTCTTCTCGCTGACCGAGGTGCTGACACCGGTGCAGGACTTGCTCGCCGGAATCATGGGCTTCCTGCCTAACCTCATCGGTGCGGCATTCATCTTCATCATCGGCTATGTGATCGCCAATGTGATCAAGCAGCTGATCCAGACCGGTTTGGGGACCGTCGATTTCAGTTCTGTTGTTCGCAAGCTGACTCCCGGCGACGGCGAAGAAGTTGACCCCGAGACCTCGCTGCGCACGCAGCGGACCATCGTGGATGTCATCGCAAATATCGTGTTTGCGCTGATCCTGCTGGTTGTGGCTATTTCGGCACTGCAGGTGCTGGGCATCGAGGCCATTTCGGTACCGGCTCAAGAGATGCTGCAGATCGTCCTGACCGCAATTCCGCAGGTGATCATGGCCCTGATCCTTCTGGCTGTGGGCTTCCTGATTGCCAAGTTTGTCGGCAAGCTGCTCGAATCAACGCTGCGCGGTGTGGGGACCGACCGGGTTGTGGCAGGCTGGGGAGTTGTTCCCGAGGGGCAGAGCGCATCGGGAATCATCGCCACCATCGTGAAGATCGCAATCATCCTGTTCTTCGCGGTCATGGCAGCAAGCATGCTGAACTTCCCGGCAATCACCAACATCCTCAACGAGGTCTTGGAATTGGGCGGCAAGGTCATCTTCGGTGGAGTCATCATCGCCATCGGCTTCGTGCTGGCAAGTGTGATCGGTCGACTGATGGGCGATACCACCGCCTCGAAGATCATCCGCTACACGGCCATCGCACTGTTCATCGCGATGGGCCTGAAGTACATGGGTCTGGCCGATTCGATTATCAACATGGCCTTCGGTGCCATCGTGATCGGTGCGGCTCTGGCAGCGGCCCTGGCCTTCGGCCTTGGCGGCCGTGATGCTGCGGCTCGCACGCTGGAGAAAATCGACATGAGCAAGATGGACGGTCCCGACACCACGGGCACCGCGCCAACCCGTCGGGCGCCGGCGACACCGCCGACGCCTCCAAATGAGTTCTAGTACTTAGAACCAGCACCAGCAAAGAGTGGGACCGGGCAACCGGTCCCACTTTTTGTCTTTCCGTTCCGCTGCGGCCCCGAGGAAATTCAGTCTCCCGCTGGTTCTGCGCGAAGCGCCAGCGGACTGATCGGCGGGATGGGATCGGTGGGCAACCGCGCATAGTTCAACACATCGATCCGCTGGCCATCGATCAGGAACTTGCCGCGTTCGCGTCCTTCGAGAATGAACCCGCAACGCTCGGCGACCTTTTTCGAGGCCGGATTGTTCACGCGTAAACCCAACTCCAGACGCTGCAAACGGTAGCTGGAGAATAGCTCCGCCGAGAGGGCGGCCAACGCCCGGCTGCTCAGCCCGCGGCCCCGATGCTCTGCGTGCAGCCAATACCAGACCCAGGCGCTCAGATTTGTTTCATCGATGGATCCGCACACCAGGCCAACGAGCGCAGAATTCTCGACGACGGCCAATGGCACCTGCCGGGCGGGGTCCTTGAGCAGCATTCGGACATAGGTTTCGGCCTCGGCAAGCGTACTCACCTCACCTTGCCGGGCCATATCCGGATTCGAGAGGAAGGCCGCTAAGACGTGCGGTGCATCCGTTGCGCGAAGCGGACGCAGAGATGCCGTCGTTTCGCTCACAGCGCCGAGCCGCCCGCCGCCGATCTGGGAGGAGGCGGCTTGGGCGGTGCCTTGATGGAAAAGCAATTGCCAGCCCTGGGCCGAGCGAACCCAGAGCGAGGTGCGCTGGCTTGGATTCTCCGGCTTGGTTCGCCACCGCAGCATCAGCAGCGAATCGCTGAGTCTGCGCACGCGCGGATCATGCACTTCGTCCCTAGACGATTCAACGACTGGTTCGGTGCACAGCTGCTCGATAATTTGCGCGCGGGAATAGCACCTGCCCGAGGCGCCAACCTCTTCGAAATCTTCGTGGAGCAGTCGCAATAAGGCCTGCCGATCCTGGCGGACGATGGGAGACAGGAGTTGCCGTTCGCCATCTATGACAACTTGTGCCTGCCGATGTTCGGTAGATAAATCCTCCGGACCACTGAATTCGCTCATGCCAACGAGTAAAACACAGGCAGAACCACACGGTGAAGTCATGAAGTTCGCCAAAGCGCGCCGAGGCATGCTTATAATCCAAGTACTCCGCGGGAGCCCAACAGTGAGATTGGGCTGAGAGGGCCTTGTGCCGACCGCTACACCTGATGCGGGTCATGCCGCCGTAGGAAGGAAATGCCTTCGTGCATATAGTCATTGTCGGCGCCGGAATCATCGGGCTTGCCACGGCCTTCGAACTGCGCGCCCGCGGGGCCGAAATCACATTAGTAGATCCTGCGCCTGGTATGGGCGCCAGCCACGCAGCGGCAGGAATGCTCGCACCGACAGCCGAAACCACCTGGGGCCAGGGCGCACTGCACCGCCTGATGGCCACCTCGGCCAAGGAATACCCCGCATTCATTGACCGCGTGGAAGACTCCATCGGCAACAAACCTGCGTACGTAGAAAACTCTACGCTGGTCGTCGCCGCGGAAACCGCGGATATGGACGCACTGCTTGCGCTCATGGAGCTCCAAGCCTCATTGGGGTTCAGCGCCGAACGGCTGCTGGGCAGCGCGGCCCGCAAACTCGAGCCGGCACTTGCCACCAGCATCGCCGGCGCCGTTCTCTGCGCCGAAGACCAGCAGCTGGACCCGCGGTCCCTGCTGCGCATCCTGATCGATGAGCTTGACCGGTCGATCGTGCGCGAAACGGCGGTGCGGCTGCTGCACCAGGGGTCACGGACCAGTGGGGTGATTACCTCAACCGGGCAAGAAATCCAGGGCGATCAGGTACTGCTTGCCAACGGGTTGGGCACGCTCGAAGGTGCGCCAGCTCTGCCCTTGCGCCCGGTCTACGGAGACATCCTCAGGCTCCAAGGTCCGCTGGGCGCGCCGCTGATCAAGCACACCGTGCGCGGAATCGTGCATCGGCAACCGGTCTACCTGGTGCCACGCACCGATGGAAGCCTCGTACTCGGTGCGTCGAGCCGCGAGGACGGCCAAGAGCAGGTGAACGTGGGAGAAATGCACGCCCTGCTGGACAATGCGCGCAGGCTCGTGCCGGGCATCGTCGACACCACCTTGAACGAGGCGATCGTGCGGGCCAGACCGGCAACACCCGATGACCGGCCGCTGATCGGACGCGTGGACGAGGGACTGGTGGTCTCCACCGGTTATTCGCGCCACGGGGTGCTGCTGACCCCGCTCGGCGCACGGCTGGGGACCGAGCTGCTGCTCGGGGACCCGGTGGATGCGCAAGAGCTGACCAGCGTTTCACTCGACAGGTTTGGCGCGCAACTCGCCAACAGCACACCATTCTAGGAGCCAGAGAAGATGCAACAGATCGAATTTTTCCTCAACACCGAGGCGGCCACCGTGCCGGCGGGAAGCACCGTGCGCGAGCTGCTCGCGGCGCACTTGGGCAAGAGCATCGGAACGGACGGGCGGGCCAGCGACGGGTCGCGTTTAGGCGTGGCCGTGGCCGTGGACTCGGCGGTTGTCCCGCGCAGCGGCTGGCATGATTTCGAGCTGAAGCCCGGCCACCGGGTTGAACTGGTCACCGCGGCTCAGGGAGGCTGAAGATGGAAGAGCTAACATTTGAAACCGATGGCTTCGAGGTCGCCGGGGAACGCTTCGACTCCCGGCTGATTCTCGGCACCGGCGGGGCGACCTCGATGCATACCCTCGAGCAGGCCCTGCGGGTTTCGGGCACCGCGCTGACCACCGTCGCCATACGCCATTTCGCCGCGGCCGGTTCCGGATCTGTGTACGAGCTTCTGGCGCGCAACGGGGTGCGCCCGCTGCCCAATACCGCCGGATGCTTCACCGCGCGAGATGCGGTGCTCACCGCCCAGCTGGCGCGCGAAGCGTTGGAAACCGACTGGATCAAGCTCGAGGTGATCGCCGATGAGCATACGCTGCTGCCGGATCCCATCGAATTGTTCGCCGCGGCTGAAGAACTCGTCGCCGACGGTTTTAAGGTGTTCGCCTACACCAACGATGATCCGGCCCTGGCCATGCGGCTCGAACAGCTCGGCGTGGCAGCGGTCATGCCGGCCGGATCCCCGATCGGCTCCGGAATGGGGATCCTGAATCCGCACAACATCTCAACGATTACCGCACGCGCCGGGGTTCCGGTGATCCTGGACGCCGGGGTGGGGACCGCCTCGGATGCGGCCAAGGCGATGGAGCTCGGCTGCGATGCGGTGCTGCTCGCCAGTGCGGTGACCCGAGCGCAAAACGCGCCCTTGATGGCCGCCGCGATGCGCGACGCCGTCCGGGCCGGGCGCGCGGCATACCTTGCCGGGCGCATTCCGCTACGAGATCTCGCGCTGGCCTCATCTCCGACGGCCGGAATGATGCAAAGACTCGTCGGAGAATTCTGATGACAATCAAGTCGGCTCCACCACGCGCACCGCGAAGCCCCGCACAACTTGCCCGGTACACCCGCCATCTGTCCCTGCCCGGGGTGGGTGTGGAAGGCCAAGAACGCATCGCGAACGCGAAGGTGCTGATCGTGGGCGCCGGGGGATTGGGAAGCCCTATCGCCAGCTACCTGATCGCGGCCGGCGTCGGAGAGCTGAGCGTGGTCGATCCGGACACCGTTGAACTCTCGAATCTGCAACGCCAGACCGTGCACCGTGAAACGGACCAGGGCCAACTTAAAGTTGAATCGGTGCGGCGGCTGGCCGAAGAGCTGAACAGCGAAGTTTCGGTGCGGCTCTACGCACAGCGACTGGACACCAGCAACGCGTTGGAACTTTTTGCCGAACACGATGTGGTGATTGACGGCAGCGATAACTTCGCCACCCGGTATCTGTCAAACGATGCCGCGGAGCTGACCCAGACGCCGCTGGTCTGGGGCACCATCTTCCAATTTTCCGGTCAGGTCTCGGTGTTCGACCCTCGGGTGGGCCCAATGCTCAGAGATATTTTTCCCGACCTGCCGGAGGCGGATTCGGTGCCTTCCTGCGCCGAGGGCGGAGTATTCGGAGCCCTTTGCGGAGTCGTCGGATCGCTGATGGCCACCGAGGCACTGAAACTGATCACTGGAGTCGGAGAACCTTTGAGCGGAAAGCTCTGGCTCTACGACGCGTTGGAAGCAAGCGTCCGCATCTTGACCTTTGCCCGGGATCCGGACCGTGCTGCGGTCACCGAGCTCGGTGAATATACCGTTGCGTCCTGTGCGGTTTCGGCCGCCGCTCCTGAGCTAAGCGCAAGTGAATTTGAACTGCTTCGGGCCGATCGGGAAGTCTTGCTGGTCGATGTCCGCCAGGGGTGGGAACGCGAGCTGGCGGTCATTCCCGGCAGTGTCCACCTCCCGCTGGAAAGGCTCGCCAACGAAGGATGGCGGGAGATTCAAAGGTTCCCTGCAACCGAGGTGGTTTTTGTGTGCAAAACGGGAGTTCGTTCGCTGCGCGCCGCCACGGAATTGAATCAGTCGCTTCCCCAAGGCAGAGCCCGGGTGCGCAGCCTGAGCGGGGGCACCTTGGGGTGGCTTGCCGAAATCCGCCATGAAATCGTGACTTACTAGCCGGTGCTGACATACTGAGGTTATGCAGCGTTCTACGAATCTAGTGATCAGAGAGCTTGTTCCGGATGATGAAAGGCAGGCTATCGCCGCTCATCACGACTTGCTGGACGATGACTTTGATTTTCTTCCGACGTGGTCCGCACGCCAAAACTGGGAGGCGTACATCGAGCGCATGGCCGAGGGGCGCAGCGGCGAGTTCGTTCCCGAGGGATGGGTGCGCAGCGGACTATTCGTTGCCGAACGGGACGGCCAACTCGTTGGCCGCGTTTCGGTGAGGTATGAACTCAACGATTTTCTCAGCGAAGTCGGCGGACACGTGGGATATGGTGTTGTCCCGAGATTCCGCGGACAGGGATTCGCCACCCCACTGTGCAGATTCGCCCTCGCCGAGTTGCAATCACACGGTGTCGACTCGGCTTTGGTAACCTGTGATAAGCAGAACGCCGCCTCGCGCGCAACGATTATCGCGTGCGGCGGCCAAATAGATCAAAACCGGCCCTCGGTTGAAGAAAACGGCGGAAATACGAAGCTCCGCTATTGGATTTCAACACGCGGCTAGATCCCGTTAATCAAGTAATTTCTGTATGTTGCGCCACAGATAAACAAAGCAATTGCATCAAGCGCGTAAAATAGTATGTTGGGTCGCCTGTGGCCCCGCCTCCGAGACCCTAAATTCTCTACACGAAGTGAGCCTTCCCGTATGTCAGATACAACTCTCATCCGTCGCGACGACCTGCGCAACGTAGCAATCGTTGCTCACGTTGACCACGGCAAGACCACCTTGGTCAACGCAATGCTCCAGCAGACTGGTGCATTCGACAGCCACGGTGAAACCGAAGATCGCGTGATGGACTCCGGCGAGTTGGAACGCGAGAAGGGCATCACCATTCTTGCTAAGAACACCACGGTGTTCTACAGCGGTCCAGCCGCCGAGGGCAAGAACATGACCATGAACATCATCGACACCCCGGGTCACGCTGACTTCGGTGGCGAGGTCGAGCGCGGCCTTTCCATGGTTGATGGCGTGGTTCTGCTGGTTGACGCTTCCGAAGGTCCACTGCCACAGACCCGTTTCGTGCTTCGCAAGGCCTTGAGCGCCAACCTTCCGGTGATCATCGTCGTGAACAAGACCGACCGTCCGGACTCGCGCATCGAAGGGGTCATCTCTGACTCCATGGATCTGCTGCTGGGTCTGGCCTCGGACCTGTCTGATGAAGCTCCGGATCTGGATCTGGACGCGATCTTGAACGTTCCTGTTGTCTTCGCTTCGGGCAAGGCCGGTTACGCTTCGAAGAACCAGCCAGAAGACGGCACCCTGCCAGACAATGAGGACCTCGAGCCATTGTTCGAGACCATCATCAAGCACGTGCCGGCGCCGACCTACAACGAGGGCGAAGTTCTCCAGGCCCACGTCACCAACCTCGACGCTTCGCCATTCCTTGGCCGTCTTGCCTTGCTGCGTATCTTCAACGGCACCCTGCGCAAGGGCCAGGTTGTCGCATGGGCCCGCCAGGATGGCACCATGAAGCAGGTCAAGATCACCGAGCTGCTGGCCACCAAGGGCCTGACCCGTGTTCCGGCCGAAGAAGCCGGTCCGGGCGAGATCGTCGCAGTCGCCGGCATCGAGGACATCATGATCGGTGAAACCCTCACCGACCTTGAGAACCCAAAGCCATTGCCGCTGATCACCGTTGATCCACCGGCCATCTCGATGACCATCGGTATCAACACCTCGCCGCTGGCCGGCAAGGTCAAGGGCGCCAAGGTGACCGCGCGCCAGGTCAAGGATCGCCTGGACAAGGAACTGATCGGTAACGTTTCGTTGAGCGTGCTGCCAACCGAGCGTCCGGATGCTTGGGAGGTTCAGGGCCGTGGCGAATTGGCACTGGCAATCCTCGTTGAGCAGATGCGCCGCGAAGGCTTCGAACTGACCGTTGGCAAGCCACAGGTTGTCACCAAGATGATCGACGGCAAGGTCAACGAGCCAATGGAGCACATGACCATTGACGTGCCTGAAGAGTACCTCGGCGCAATCACCCAGCTGATGGCTTCGCGCAAGGGCCGGATGACCAACATGGCCAACCACGGCACCGGCTGGGTCCGCATGGAATTCATGGTTCCTGCCCGTGGCCTGATCGGCTTCCGTACCCGCTTCATGACCGAAACCCGCGGCGCCGGTATCGCTGCCTCGTTGGCTGAAGGCTACGAGCCATGGGCCGGTCCGATCGAATACCGCATCAACGGTTCGATCGTGGCAGACCGCGCTGGCGTGGTCACTCCGTTCGCGATGATCAACCTCCAGGAGCGCATGAACTTCTTCGTGCGTCCAACCGAAGAGGTATACGAAGGCATGATTGTTGGTGAGAACTCGCGCGCCGATGACATGGACGTGAACATCACCAAGGAAAAGAAGCTCACCAACATGCGTGCGGCTTCCTCGGACTCCTTCGAGAACCTGACCCCACCGCGCAACCTGACTCTCGAAGAGTCGCTGGAATTCGCTCGTGAAGACGAGTGCGTTGAGGTGACCCCGGAAGCAATCCGTATCCGCAAGGTGCTGCTGAACGCCAATGACCGTGCCAAGGCAACTCGTGCACGAGCAAAGAGCTAACCAGCCGCTCACCGTCGGTGGCAACCTGGGCGCGCTGCTGCGTGGCCTGGTTGCCGCCGTCGTGGCAGGTTTGCTCGGTACGGCAATCCACGCTTCGCTGAGCTACGCGGGAGATATCCCGCTGGTCTGGGGAGTGCTGCTGGCTTGGCTGCTGCTGGGACTGCTCGTTTACTGGTCGGTGATTGCCTCGGGCAAGCTCTGGGCCGGAGCGATAGGATTCATCGGCTGCTACCTGGTCGTCGGCTCGATTTCCTATTACGGAAACGACACGCTGATCTTGCCGCTGCAATACCTCCAGTACCTGCCCGGTCCGACCATCGCGTCCCTGTTGTGGATGTATGGAATGATCGTACCCGCCGTGATCGCGTTGATCGCTGCACTGCGGGTGCTGCGCAAACGCCGGCGTTAAGCCAAAAAATCCCCAGCCAATGGCTGGGGATTTTTTCGTGCAAGAACTATTTATTGCCTGTCACATCGAGGTGGTGGGCCAGGAATAACGAAGTGGCAACGCCGTCAACCTCCGGTTCGCGCATCGCATAGTCTTCGATAACCGAGCGAATGCGACCCATCATCTCCTTCTGCGTAGCTTCGGATAGTTTCAGCCCCACGCGGATGACCTGAATTTCCTCAGGCTCCAGTCCGTTGATTTCCTGCAAGAACGTGTCCACAAGCAGGGGAGCGGCATCGGGAATGCGGGTACCCCACGATTGGCGGGTGCTGCGATACGGGACTTCCTTCGCCCCGCGGTTTCCCCGGCGGGGTTCCTCTGCACTGAGAAAACCGCTGCTCACCAGCGTGCGTACGTGATGCAACGAGGTAGCTGGGTTCAACTCGAGAATGTCAGCTATTTCCTTGTTGGTGCGAGGCTCATGCAGGCAAAGGCGCAGAATTCTAAGCCGCAACGGCGAGCTCAATGCTCGAGCGCGGGCTTGGACATGTTCGTCGGACGGCATATGGCCAGCATACGCGAAACTGGCCCAGTGATTGGTATCTTCAAATCACATGTCGCAAAGCCAGCGGTCTGCGGGCGGCGGCACCAACGCCTCAGATGCTCCTCGGGACTCTGCGGACTCTCTGCGGGCCTGCCGGAGCGTTGGCCTGCGCGGAGCGGTTACTTCAGGGTTGGCGGACGAGAACGGCGCACCGGTGGCGGGGGAACGCGCTTGGCATGGGTGATATTCTCACGCTCCACCTCGACCGGGCCGCGGCGAGTGCTGATGCGGATCCTGTCCGCATTCACCTCGATGACCTCTCCAAGCACGTCGCTGCTGGCGCGGTTGCCGGTGACCTCAGATGACTCGGTAAGCCGGTAGCGGACCACAATGCGGTCACCGGGAGTAAGATCTTCAAATTTGAGCATATTTTCCGTCATGTAAATGTAAGAAGAGTTCACTTTCGCAGTCGCGCCACGAAATGTGAATGGTCGATTACGTCACAGGATGAGTGTGCGAGATCGCTTGCATGGGTATCAGGACTAGACTGTAGCTAGAGCTTATTGCGGATTCAACGAGCAGTTGTTAAATCCGTGAAACTGAAGTGAAATCTTGAAATTGCGCTAGGAAAGGTCTCAGCACCCGTGACTTACATCATCGCCCAGCCGTGCGTCGACGTTAAAGACAAGGCGTGCGTCGAAGAGTGCCCGGTAGATTGCATTTACGAAGGCGAACGCTCGCTGTACATCCATCCTGATGAGTGCGTCGACTGTGGTGCCTGCGAACCGGTGTGCCCCGTCGAGGCCATCTACTACGAGGACGATGTTCCGGACGAGTGGGCCGACTATTACAAGGTCAATGTCGAGTTTTTCGACGAACTTGGTTCACCCGGCGGCGCCGCTAAGATTGGGAATACAGGAAATGATCACGCGCTGATCAGCGTCCTGCCTCCGCAAAACCAAGGCTAGGTTCCCCCTTTTATGCTTGAGCTCCCCGATTACCCCTGGAACCAGCTCGCACCGTACCGTGAGTTGGCTGCCGAATATCCAGGCGGTGTTGTCGATCTTTCCATCGGCACACCTGTCGATGACACGCCGCAGGTAATCCAGCAGGCTCTGGCAGAAGCCGCAAACTCCCATGGATACCCGACCACGCACGGAACACCCGCGGTGCGTCAGGCAATCGTCGACTGGTACGCCCGGCGGCGCAACGTCACCGGGCTCGGCATTGACGATGTCATGCCTACCGTCGGTTCCAAAGAGCTGGTGGCCTGGCTCCCGCTCTTGCTAGGCATGGGCGCAGACGACATCCTGGTGCGTCCGAAGATCGCTTACCCCACATACGATATCGGTGCTCGCTTGGTCGGAGCCACGGCCATCGCCGCGGACGACTTGAGCGAACTGACCGAGGCGGAACGCGCTCGCGTGAAGCTGGTCTGGGTTAATTCTCCGGGCAACCCCACCGGCAAGGTCCGCGACGTGGAATCACTGCGCCAACTGGTCGCCGAGGCGCGCGACCTCGGTGCGGTCGTGGCCTCCGACGAATGCTACGCCGAGCTGGGCTGGGATGAGTTCGACGGTCAGGTGCCCAGTGTTCTGGACCCGCGGGTCAACGGCGGAAACCTCGATAATTTACTCTCGCTGTACTCGCTGTCCAAGCAATCGAACCTCGCCGGCTACCGGGCCGCATTCGTTGCCGGTGCCCCGAATTTGATGCCAGCGTTGGTCAATAGCCGCAAACATGCCGGGATGATCGTCCCGGGTCCCATTCAGCATGCAATGGTCATCGCCCTGGGGGATGACGAGCATGTCGCCGCGCAGCGTGAGCTGTATCGGGCGCGCCGCGAAGCGCTGCGCCCGGCCCTGGAAAACTTCGGGTTGACCATCGAGGATTCGGTGGCCGGACTCTACCTCTGGTGCACGGAAGGACGCTCCAGCTGGCAGACGCTGCAGCGGCTGGCGGAGCTCGGAGTCGTCGCCGGCCCAGGTGCCTTCTACGGAACGGCCGGGCAGTCGCACGTACGCGTGGCCCTGACCGGTTCCGATGAACGGATCGCCACGGCCGTTGAGCGGTTGAATTCATCCGCCGCCCGGTAAAGATGACCGTCTAATTAGCGTGAACGGGTCAATTAGCGGTATGTTCTACCGTGACGACTGACCTTTCGGAACTAAAGCCTTTCCGGTTAGGAGATGCAATGACAGATACTAAATCTGCACAGCTACATTTTGGTGAATCCAACCTAGAGCTACCGGTTATCCCGGCTGCCGAGGGCAACGATGGTTTTAACGTAGCGCCACTATTGAAGACCACCGGGAACGTAACCTACGATCCCGGCTTCATGAATACCGCGGCCACTAAGTCCGCGATCACCTACATCGACGGCGACGCAGGCATCCTGCGTTACCGCGGTTACCCAATCGAGCAGCTGGCACAGCACTCGAGCTTCACCGAGGTCAGCTACCTGCTGATCAACGGCGAACTGCCTTCGGCGACCGAGCTGGAAACCTTCGATGGTTCCCTGCGTCGCCACACCCTGCTGCACGAAGAGCTCAAGGGCTTCTTCGGCGGCTTCCCCCGCGATGCACACCCAATGCCGGTGCTGTCCTCGGCCGTTTCGGCCCTGTCGACCTGGTACCAGGATTCACTGGATCCGACCGATGACGTGCAGGTCGAGCGTTCGACCCTGCGCCTGCTGGCAAAGCTGCCGGTCCTTGCCGCCTATGCGCACAAGAAGTCCATCGGCCAGGCATTGCTGTACCCGGATAACTCGATGAACATGGTCGAGAACTTCCTGCGCCTGTGCTTCGGCACTGCCGCTGAGCCTTACGAGCTGGACCCGGATATGGTCAAGGCCCTTGACCTGCTGCTGATCCTGCACGCAGACCACGAGCAGAACTGCTCGACCTCCACCGTGCGCCTGGTCGGCTCCTCGGATGCGAACATGTTCGCCTCGGTATCCGCAGGCATTCATGCCCTGTCCGGCCCAGCACATGGTGGCGCCAACGAGGCAGTGCTCAAGATGCTGCGCGAGATCCAGTCTTCGGGCATAACTCCTGAGGCCTTCATGGAGAAGGTCAAGAACAAGGAAGACGGCGTACGCCTGATGGGCTTCGGCCACCGCGTGTACAAGAACTACGATCCACGTGCACGCATCATCAAGCAGACCGCACACGATCTGCTGGCCAAGCAGGGCAACAACCAGCTGCTTGACATTGCGATGAAGCTGGAAGAAACGGCGCTGAACGATGAGTACTTCATCTCGCGCAAGCTCTACCCGAACGTGGACTTCTACACCGGCCTGATCTACACCGCGATGGGCTTCCCGGAGAAGATGTTCACCGTGCTCTTCGCCATCGGCCGCCTGCCGGGCTGGATTGCCCAGTGGCGCGAACTGATCAAGGACCCAGAAACCAAGATCGGCCGTCCACGTCAGTTGTACATGGGTGAGACCGAGCGTAACTACCCGGGCGTCTAAGCTGCGGAGAGACGATTGAGTCATGGCGAAACGGCCGGGCAAGCACGAAAGTGTTTGCCCGGCCGTTCCCTGTTTTAACGCGGAATTTCGGCGTATCCTAGGGTTCTAGGGCGCAATGATGCGTGGAAAAGTCAGGTGGTGCGCGTGTATTTTCGTCGTGGCAATAATTGGACTTTGGCCATAAATACAAATCCGAGCATGGTGCTGGCTCTTTACCTGCGCGAGTTGGGCGGGCTGGACCCGGACGAGGTGGGGCCGAACTCCGGACTTGCCCCTGGCATCAAAGCACGGGGCAATCGGCAAGTGGCGGCCGGGCAAATCAAGCAGGAATGGTCTTCCTGGTGGGATTCGCTCATTTCCCGGAATCCAACAAACGATGCCGACGGCACCGTGGATCTGCTGGCGGACCTAGGCGCCGGCTGCTATCCGGAATTAGCGAAGCTGGCCAGCGCGCACTACGGGCAGGCCACCTTGTACGCTCATCAACACCGTGCGAAATTCAGCGAGCAGTCCAAAGACTATATTCCGCAGCGCATGGACGAGGTCGAACGGATCCTCATCGACCACGGGGTAGAACATGCCCAAGAGGTGGAAGAAAGGCAGATTCAGGTCATCGACGTGCCGCTCACCGAGCCGCGGGCCTGGCTGATCGGCGGCGCGACGATCGTCGCGAGCACCTCGCTGTTGCGTGATGGGCGGGCCTTTCACGGTTACATACAACCTATGGTGACCATCATCTTCCCCTGAGCGCGGTACACAAAGGCCGAGGGGCGCACCAGCTGGTGCGCCCCTCGGCCTTTGCGTTGGGAGAGTTAGTTAGCGTGCAGCGCGCTGTTCAGCTCGACCTGCTGTCCGGCGCGGGCCAGTGCCTCCACGGCGCCGCTGACCGAATTGCGGCGGAAGAGCAGGTTCGGGACGCCGGAGAGTTCCAGGGCCTTGACCGACTTCTCACCGAGCTGCACTCGGGTGCCGGCGGTAACATACAGACCCGCTTCGACCACGCAGTCATCTCCGATGGAGATGCCCACCCCAGCGTTGGCTCCCAGCAGGACGCGCTCGCCAATGGTGATGCGTTCCTTGCCGCCGCCGGAAAGCGTGCCCATGATCGAGGCGCCACCGCCGACATCGGAGCCGTCACCGACAACCACGGAGGCCGAGATGCGCCCTTCGACCATCGAAGCGCCCAGGGTGCCGGCATTGAAGTTCACGAAGCCCTCGTGCATCACCGTGGTGCCTTCGGCCAGGTGCGCCCCGAGACGCACGCGGTCCGCATCGGCGATCCGCACGCCGGTGGGCAGCACGTAGTCGACCATGCGCGGGAACTTGTCGACACCGAAGACATCGACGTTGCCGCGGGCACGCAGCTTCAGTCGAGTCATTTCGAATCCCGCCACCTGGCAAGGGCCGAAGTTGGTCCACACCACGTTGGCCAGGTGTCCGAACACGCCGTCGAGGTTGATCGAATTCGGGGTGACCAAGCGGTGCGAAAGCAGGTGCAGGCGCAGCCACACATCGGCGGTGTCGGCAGGCGCCACATCGAGGTCGATGGTCAGCGAAATGACCTTCTGCGTGGTGCCACGCTGGGCGTCGTCAATCGCTGCGGCGGAAAGTTCGCCGGAAAGTTCTGGAGCCTCGGCGAGCACACCGAGAACGGGGGCCGGGTACCAGACATCAAGTACGGTGCCGTCGGTCGCGACGGTGGCCAAACCATGACCGGAGGCCAAACGCACTGAGGAGTCAAAAGAAGTTGCTGCAGGTTCAAAAGTCATTCTCTGATCGTAGCGTTTGCACTGCGAGTAATGTTGATAAATGACAGCGGTATGAACTCAAAAAGTGTAGAACGATGGGTATTGTGAACGAATTAGACCTTCGAGAAGACGTCGCCAGCTTGACCGAACGGATCATGAATATCGAATCCGTCTCCGGAAACGAAAAGGCGTTGGCAGATGCGGTCCATCAAGCGTTGCTGGTGCTGGAGCACCTGGAGGTGCACCGGGATGGGGACTCCATCGTCGCGCGCACCCGGCTCGGCCGCGAGCGACGGGTGGTACTGGCCGGTCACCTGGATACGGTGCCGTTGCCGCATACCCAAGGAGCGCGCGGCACGGTGCCGGCCACGGTAGTCGACGGGGTGCTCTACGGCCGCGGAGCGACTGATATGAAGGGCGGCGTCGCGGTCCAGCTGGCGCTTGCCGCCGAACTGACCGATCCACGCTATGACGTCACCTACATCTTCTACGACCACGAAGAGGTCGCCGCGGCGAAATCCGGGTTGGGGCGCCTGGCCCGGAACGCACCGGAGCTGCTGTCCGCAGACTTTGCGATTCTGCTTGAACCGACCAACGGCACGGTGGAGGGCGGCTGCAACGGCACAAGCCGTTTCCTGGTGCGCACCACCGGCGCCGCGGCGCATTCGGCTCGCGCCTGGATGGGGGAGAACGCCATCCACAAGGCCGCTCCGATCCTGGCGCGCTTGGCAGCCTATGAGCCGCAGACCGTCGATGTCGAAGGCCTGGCCTACCGGGAATCGATGAACGCGGTCCGGATCTCCGGCGGCATTGCCGGGAACGTGATTCCGGATTATTGCGAGGTGGAGGTCAATTACCGCTTCGCCCCGGACAAGGATCTGGCCCAGGCCGAAGCGGCCGTGCGCGCGCTGTTCGAGGGATTTGAGGTCGAACGCACCGATGGTGCCGAAGGCGCCCGCCCGGGTCTGGATCAGGCCATTGCGGCCTCGCTGGTCGAGATTCTTGGCCAGGAGCCCAAGCCGAAATACGGTTGGACCGATGTGTCGCGTTTTTCTGCGCTGGGAATCTCGGCGGTGAACTTTGGCCCGGGCGACGCCCTGCTGGCCCACACCGATGACGAGCATGTCACGCAGCAGGCCATCCGTGATTGCCTCGACACCTTGCGTGCCTGGTTGAGCGAAACCGAATAGTACCGGGACCTCGGACCCGGCGGTTAAAACAGTAGTTGCCTCCCCAAAAGGAGAGGCAACTACTGGCGAGGAGCAATCCGGCTAGCTCCGCGGATTCGGTTCGTCCTTGATGTTCGAAGTTGGTTCCACCGGCAGTACCGAGGGGGCTCCGATGACTGCAGCCTGCGGCGGCTGACCGCCGGTCTTGTCCTTCTTCTCCCTGCTGCCCAGACGGCGCGAGACGATCTCGGCAATCTTGCCCAGGGTGAAGTTGATCAGGATGAAGATCGCCGCGGCAACGATCAGTGCCTGCAGCACGTTGCCGTTGGGAGACGAGTAGGTGCGTGCGAAGAACAGCAGCTCGTTGAAGCTGATGATGTAGCCCAGCGCCGAGTCCTTCAAGATCACGATGAACTGCCCGATCAGGGCCGGCAGCATGGCCACCAACGCCTGGGGGATTTCAATGAATCGCAATGACTGCCCGCGGGTCAGGCCGATCGCAATGCCTGCCTCGCGTTGCCCCTTGGGCAGGTTGTGCACGCCGGAACGCACCAGCTCGGCGACTACCGAACCGTTGTAGAACACCAGGGCGGCGACCACAGCCCACAGCGCGGTATCTCCTGGCAGCTGCAGGGAACGGGAGAAGAACACGTTGAAGAACACGATCATCAGCAGCACCGGCACGGCGCGGAAGAATTCCACGACAACGGTGCTGAACCCGTTGATGAGCTTGTTCTGCGAAAGCCGTCCGACGCCGAAGATCAGGCCGAAGATCACCGAGCCGACGATGCCCAGCACGGCTGCCTTGAGCGTGTTCAGCAGGCCCGGCAGCAGATAATTGGCCCAGGTGCTGCCTTCGATGAAGTCATCCCATTGGGAAGGCTGCATCTGGTCCTTGTTGGCCAGGCCGAAGATGATCCAAGCCAGGAGTCCGGCCGCAATCAGCGCGCCGACGACGTTGATGGCCAGGATGTTTCGTCGGGCCTTAGGCCCTGGGGTATCAAAGAGAATCGAGGCGCTCATCGTGCCACCGCCAGTTTCTTGGAGAGCCAGGTTGTTAGCAGACCCACCGGGATCACGATGATCACAAAGCCGACGGCGAAGGTCAGGAAGATCGGAATCACGATGTCCGCGCGGAATTCGATCATGGTCTTCATGGTCGAGGAGGCCTCGGTTGCCACCGAGCCGACGGCTGCTACGGTCGAGTTCTTGATCAGCGCGATCAAGGTGTTGCCCAACGGGACGATGGCGCCGCGGAAGGCCTGCGGCAAGATGACCTCGCGGGCCGCTGGCAAGAAGCTCAGCCCGATGGCGCGAGCGGCCTCGGCCTGCCCCAGCGGCACGGTGTTCACGCCCGAGCGGATGGCCTCGCAGACGAATGCTGCGTGGTAGAGGGCAAGTCCCATGACCGCCAAGCGGAAGAAGTTCCCCTGGAAATCTCCACCCAGGTTGAAGCCCAATTGCCCGTAGAGCGCCAGCACTCCGAAGAGGATGATGATCGTCAGCGGAGTGTTCCTGATGAGGTTCACATAGCTGGCGCCTATCGCACGGAAGCTGGCGACCGGCGAAATGCGAAGGAGCGCAAGAACCGTGCCCAGGAGCAGGGCGCCCAGAGCGGCCCAGAAAGTTAATTGGATGTTGACCCAGAATGCTCCGGGTACGTCGTATTCAGTGAATATCGATAGATAGTTGTCCACTGCAAGCCTCTATCTCGATGGCCGCACCTGCGGCCAAGCGGCTATGGGTGTGGTGCCCGCTGCAAGGGGCACCGCGAAACATGAAGTTGTGCAAAGGGGCCAAGGGCAATGCGCTTGGCCCCTTTGCTACGGATGCTGCTAAGCGCAGGTATCCGAGAGTTCCGGTGGGTTGGTTTCCGAGTTCGGCGTGTAGCCGGTGCCCTCGGTGTTTGCCGTCAAGGCTTCTTGCCAGGCGCCGGATTCGATCATCTTGGTGATCGCCGCGTTGATGTCGCCGCACTTGTCGGTTCCGTCGGGAAGGCCCACTCCGTAGTTTTCCTCGGAGAATGGTGCACCGGCAACCTTGAACTTGCCCTGGTAGGCAGGCTGGGCCGCCAATCCGGCGAGGATGATGTCATCGGTGGTCACCGCGTCAATGGTGCCGCCGCCCATCTGGGTCACGCATTCTGCATAGCCCGGAAGCTCCTGCAGGTTGGTGTTCTCGGCGTAGTTGTCCTTCACCTTCTGGGCCGAGGTGGAACCCGTGACCGAGCACAGGTTCTTGCCGTTGAGGTCTTCAGGGCTGGCGATATCCGAATCCGTGGCCACCAGCAGATCCTGGCCTGCAACGAAGTATGGTCCGGCGAAGTCGACAACCTTATTGCGTTCCTCGGTGATCGAGTAGGTTGCGAAGATCATGTCGACCTGGTCATTCTGGAGCATGGTTTCGCGGTTCGCCGAAGGGGCCGAAACCCATTCGATGTTCTCCTCGGCGTAGCCCAGCTCGTTGGCAACGTACTTGGCGACATCTACGTCGAATCCGGTGTAGTTGTTGCCGTCCTTGAAGCCGAGGCCCGGCTGGTCGAACTTGATGCCGATGCGGATGCTCTCGGCATCGCCTTCGCCGCTCCCGCCGCCACATGATGTGAGGGCCAAAGCCGCCACGGCTGCCATTGCAGCGACAGCGCCTAAACGATTCTTACGCATGATTCCTCCTGATTTGCAGAATGCGGTGATGGAATTAGTGGTTGGTAATGAGCTTGCCCAGGAAGTCCTTGGCACGGTCGCTCTGCGGGTTGGTGAAGAACTCGTGCGGAGTGGCCTGCTCGACGATCTGGCCGTCGGCCATGAAAATCACTCGGTCGGCGGCCTTGCGGGCGAAGCCCATCTCGTGGGTCACCACCAGCATGGTCATGCCTTCCTTGGCCAACCCCACCATGGTGTCTAGCACCTCATTGATCATTTCCGGGTCCAGCGCACTGGTCGGCTCGTCAAACAGCATGACCTTCGGCCTCATGGCCAGCGCACGGGCAATTGCCACGCGCTGCTGCTGGCCGCCCGAAAGCTGCGCTGGCAACTTGCCGGCCTGGTTGGCGACGCCCACTCGCTCCAAGAGCTGCATGGCGAGCTTGTCCGCCGCGGCCTTCTTCAGCCCCTTGACCTTGATCGGGCCAAGAGTCACGTTCTCCAGGATGGATTTGTGCGCGAAGAGGTTGAAAGACTGGAAAACCATTCCCACATCCGCGCGAAGCGTCGCCAGTGCTTTGCCCTCTTCGGGCAGGATCTTGCCATCGATGCTGATTTTGCCGTCGTCAATCGTCTCCAGACGATTAATGGCGCGGCAGAGCGTCGACTTACCCGAACCGGAAGGTCCGAGAATGACTACAACCTCACCCTTGGTGACCTGAAGATTGATGTCGTTCAGTACATGGAGTGCCCCATAATGCTTGTTGACCCCAGTCAGTTCAACGATGGGGCCGTCTGAAGAAGCATGAGCCTGCTGATCGCTTTTCATAATCTAGACATTACTTCATGTGACGCACATAATGCGAGGCTACGAATGCGTCACAAAAAGTTGTTATCAAACTGTTCCGTAATCGTGCATCGGGCAATGCGCTGGATGCTGGGTGGTTACCGATAGAGTGAGGTCATGGTCCATAAGCGTAAAAGCGAAGAAAATGCGCATGCAGGGCGCAAGGTCCACGTTGAAGCGAACTGGCCGAATAAAGAGCCAGCCGAGCAACTTGACCGCTATCTGCTGGAGAGTCCGCAGGAAGACGTCACGCATAGCGATGTGTGGCGCGTGCTGCGCATCCAATCGGAATTCGTCTCCGGTTTCGGTTCGTTGGCAGGGCTGGGACCAGCGGTGTCGGTTTTCGGTTCGGCGCGCACCGATCCGGACAGCCTGTACTACAAGCAGGCCTATCGCATCGGGCAACGACTAGCCCAGTCCGGGGTCATCACCATCACCGGTGGCGGACCCGGCGCGATGGAGGCTGCCAACAAGGGTGCCAGCGATGCGGAAGGCTCCTCGGTGGGGTTGGGAATCGAATTGCCCTTTGAAACCGGGCTGAATTCCTGGGTGAACCGCGGCATCAACTTCCGCTATTTTTTCGTGCGCAAAACTATGTTCGTCAAGTACTCGCAGGGATTCATCGTGCTGCCTGGCGGTTTTGGCACCTTGGACGAACTTTTCGAGGCACTGACCTTGGTGCAGACGCAGAAGATCACCGGATTCCCGATTGTCTTGGTTGGCACCGAATATTGGGGTGGGCTGGTGGACTGGCTGACGGATGTGGTTGCCAAGGAACGTGCCATTTCACCGAAGGACCTGGATCTCTTCCACCTCACCGACGATCCCGACGAAGCCGTGGACATCGTGTTGCGTAATATGGTGGAGGACCTGGAAAAGAAGCAATCGAGCCGGAGCTAGCCATGCCATTTTTTCTCATAGCACTGGCAATCCTGGCCGTGGGCGGTGTGGCGTTGCTGATTTCGAGCCAACGGAAATCGGTTCCGGCCGGCCGGCATTTTGAATCCACGAGCGAGCCAATTGTGGGGCTCGTGGAGCATGAAGCGTCGTTGCCGCCGGTGTTGTTGCCGGAGCATCCGCGCGCCAACGATATTGACTCCGTGAAGTTCTCGCTGGGGCTGCGCGGCTACCGCTGCGATCAAGTAGACGACACCCTCGATGTGCTCGCTGCCGAGATCACCCGACTGGAAAATACAATTCGTGACATGGAGTCCCGGCGTGTGATTAGCGACACGACGCAAAATTAGCAATAATAGAAGATAAGTGTCCCTTATCAGCGACGAATCATCGCAGAAGGTGGACTTAGACATTGGGTTGTGCGCAAGGCAAAAAATGTTGCGCGCGTTAGCCACGGACGAAGGGAACAGCTCATATGGCTGCGATGAAGCCACGTACCGGTGACGGGCCGATGGAAGTCACCAAAGAGGGTCGAAGCCTGATTCTGCGACTGCCAATCGACGGCGGAGGTCGTCTGGTGGTGGAGCTGAACAGTGCGGAAGCAACTGAACTGCGTAACTGTCTAGTTGGGGTCACCGAATAATTCTTTAGCAAACCGAGGGCCGGCATATGCCGGCCCTCGGTTTTTCTACCCGCCGAACGCGCCGCTAGCGCGCTTTGTGTGCGGGCAGCACCGTGGCGACGAATAATCCCTGTTCGCTGGGGAAGAGGTGGGTCTGCAGTTTCGGGTCCTCGCGCAGCAGGCGGAGGGCATCGCGCGTGGCGACGGTTGATGCGCGGCGTACCGCGGGACGGGCCAGGCGGTGTTCATCGAATGCGTTGTTCAACACGATCACCCCGCCCGGACCCACCAGGCGCTTGGCTTCGGCGACGTAGTCCAGCAGCAGTTCCGCGCTGGCATCGATGAGCACCAGGTCATAGGCGTGGTCGGCCAAGCGGGAGAGCACGCTCTCGGCGCGCTCGTTGATGATGCGCACGCGAGCCGAGAGGATTCCGGCGTCGCGCAGGCCCTGGCGCATGGCGTTGGCATGCTCCAGATCCGATTCGATGGCCGTCAGCGTTCCGGTGGCGCCCATGGCTTCGAGCATCGCCATGGAGGCGACGCCTACTCCGGAGCCGATTTCGACGATGCTGTGCGGGGCGCGCAGGGTGCAGAGCAGGGCGAGCATCGAGCGCCCGGCCGGATCGATGCATCGAACACCAAGATCCGCGGCCCGCTCGCGTGCGGCAAGCACATGATCGCGCTCGGGCAGCTGGTTTTGGCTGAAGCCCCAGCTGGCGAGGAGTTCTGGATTCATCGAAGGCATGAGTGTGAGGTCCTTGGGATTGTCTGTCGGGTGGTCCGGAGACCATCGTACCTACCGAGTTGGGCCGATCTTGGACGAACTGCTGGCAGGTGCGCAGGCGATTCTTAGCTTCAGCTCAGCTTCCCGGGTCACAATTGAAGAGTGAACACTGCAAGTAGCCAGCTAATTGCCCCCGTGGACGGCCCCGAGACCGAGACCCCCTCATGGGACTCCATGGTGCACGACCATGGCGAACGGGTCTTCCGTTTGGCGTACCGCCTGACCGGCAACCGCCAGGATGCCGAGGACCTTTCGCAGGAAGCCTTCGTGCGGGCGTTCAACGCGTTGGAGAAGTACACGCCCGGCACCATGGGCGGATGGCTGCACCGCATCACCACCAACCTGTTCCTCGACCAGGCGCGGCGCAAGTCCAAAATCCGTTTTGACCGTTTTGCCGAAGGCGCCGAGGACCGCTTGCCGAGCAACGCGGTGACCCCCGAGCGGGACTTCGAATTCAATAATCTGGACGTCGACGTGGCCAAGGCGCTCAAGGCGCTCGCCCCCGACTTCAGGGCGGCGATCGTGTTGTGCGATATGGAGGGGTTCTCCTATGAGGAAGTCTCGCAGATCCTGAATGTGAAGCTGGGCACCGTGCGCTCGCGCATCCACCGTGGGCGCGCCATGCTGCGCGACGCGTTGGCGCACCGCAACCCGGCGAACCGCGCCCCGTTGACCGTGAGCCTGCCGCGCATCCCGTTGGGGCTGCGCACCGCCAAACAGGGCTGACGCATAAGTCATCCGCCGTGGCGCGGTGACTTCGACCATTCGAAGCCGACAAGGTAATCTTTCATACGTGGAGTTAATTGGAATCAATGGCGGAGAATTCATTATTCTCGCCATCCTCGCAGTGGTGATCTTGGGTCCCGAGAAGCTTCCGGAGTACGCCAAAAAACTGGCTAACCTGGTCAAGGAACTACGCCGCATGGCCAATGGCGCCAAGGAGCAGCTGCGTGAAGAGGTCGGCGACGAGGTCGCAGACATGGACTGGCGCAAGCTGGACCCGCGGCAGTACGACCCGCGGCGGATCATCAAGGAAGCACTCGTCGATGAATTCGACGAGGCGGTGAACGCGGCCAAAGCGCCGCCGCACCCCGCGCAGGCCCCGGTGCGAACGGCCGTTGAGACCGCCAAGCAGCAACCGCTGGCGGCCGACGAGCTGGCCCCCTTTGACACGGAAGCCACCTAGAACTTCTAGAAGGACATTGGCAGCGATCGCCCGGCAAGCCCGCGCGGTCGCTGTCCTAATTTCTGCGCCAGCTGGCGCAAGGAGCCTGCCACCGGCGAGTCCGGGGTACCCAGCACCACCGGGACCCCTTGATCCGAGCCCACCCGCACCGCCTCTTCCAGCGGCAGCTGGGCGAGCAGCTCCACCGGATATCCGAGCTGTTCGCTGAGCGATTCGCTCAGCCGCTGCCCGCCGCCGGTTCCGAAAATCTCCATCTTGCCGCCGTCGGGCAGGCTCAGGTAGCTCATATTCTCCACCACGCCGATGACCTGCTGCTTGGTTTGCAAGGCGATGGTTCCGGCGCGTTCGGCCACCGCGGTCGCGGTGGCCTGCGGGGTGGTGATCACCAGCAGTTCGCTATTGGGCAGCAGCTGTGAAACCGAGATCGCCATATCCCCGGTGCCCGGGGGCAGATCCAGCAGCAGCACGTCCAGATCCCCGAAGTACACGTCGGTCAAGAACTGTTCCAGCGCGCGGTGCAGCATCGGTCCGCGCCAGATCACCGGCTGGTTCGAGTCCAGGAACATGCCGATGGAAATGACCTTCACCCCGTGGGCCACCGGAGGCAGGATCATCTCGTCCACGCGGGTAGGTTTCGCGGTGATGCCCATCAGCGCCGGGATCGAAAAGCCGTGCACGTCGGCATCGATCAGTCCGACCTTCAGCCCGTCCGCGGCCATGGCGGCCGCCAGATTCGCGGTGATCGAGGACTTGCCGACCCCGCCCTTGCCGCTGGCCACCGCGATCACCCGGGTCAGCGAATCCGGGTCGGAGAATACGGTGCGCTTGGCTTGCAAGTTCTCGCGCAGCTCGGCGCGCTGGACCGGGGACATCACATCCAATACAACGTTCACCGCCGCCACCTCGGGCAGGGCTCCTACCGCCTTGGACACGTCGGCCTCGATGGTCGAACGCATCGGGCAGCCGGCGATGGTCAGCAGGATTCGCACCTGTGCGGTGCCCTCGACCAGTTCGGCGGAAGCCACCATGCCCAGCTCGGTGATGGGGCGGCGCAGCTCCGGGTCGATCACGGATTCAAGGGCGCGGTGCAGGTCCGCGGATTGGGTCACTTGGGGTTAGCCTTCCGATGCTGGGAACGGTTGGAATCAACCGTGTCGATTAATCCGGTGGCCGGATTGCTGTGCTTGTTCTTGCGCTTGGCGCGCAGATGCAGGTCCTCGCCATCGGTGGTTTCGAGCAGTTCTTCGAGCACATTGCGCAGCTCGGAACGCACATAGTCGCGGGTGGCGACATCGCGCATGGCCAGGCGCAGGGAGGCGAGCTCCCGGGTGAGGTATTCGGTGTCGTAGAGGTTGCGCTCGGCCCGGTTGCGGTCCTCGGTGAGCGAGACGCGGTCGCGGTCATCCTGCCGGTTCTGCGCGAGCAGCAGCAGCGGGGCGGCATAGGAGGCCTGCAAGGAGAGCATCAGGGTCAGCGCGGTGAAGCCGATGGCCGCGTCATCGAAGCGCCAGGCAGCCGGGGCGACGGTATTCCAGACGAGCCAGAAGGCGCAGAAGATCGTCATGTAGAACAGGAACTGCGGGGTGCCCATGAAGCGGGCGAATTTCTCCGTCGCCGAACCGAAGAGGTCCGGATCGGGGGAGAATTTCGGCCAGAAGCGGCTGCGTGCCGACAGGGGAGTATCCAGTCCGTTGCTCTTGCGCTGTTCGGCCATCCGGTGAACTCCTTTGCTGCTGATCGAAAATGCTGAAGCTTGCCGGCCTAATCCGCCGAGCGCCAGTCATCGGGAAGAATGTGGTCCAGGACGTCGTCGACGGTGATGGCTCCGACGAGCCGCCCCTCGTTGTTGACCACGCCCACCGAGGTGAGGTTGTAGGTGGCCAGATGGCGGACCACGTCGGTGATGCTCGACAGGTCCGACATCGGTTCAAGTTCCTTATCAAGAATATCGCCCAGCGGCTCCGGGGGAGCGGCGCGCAACAGCGCCTGAATGTGAACTTGGCCCAGGTAGCGGCCGGTGGGGGTCTCCAGCGGCGGGCGCACCACATAGACCGTGGAGGCCAGCGCCGGGCTGATCTCTTCGAAGCGGACCGAAGCCAGCGCCTCGGCCACCGTGGACTCCGGGGTGAGGATCACCGGCACCGGGGTCATCACCGAACCGGCGGTGCCTTCGGGATAGGCCAGCAGGCGGCGGACGTCCTCGGCCTCCTCCTCGTTCATCAGCTCCAGCAGCTGGTGCTTGGTCTCTTCTTCCACCTCGGCGAGCAGGTCGGCCGCGTCGTCCGGGTCCATCTCCTCGAGCACATCTGCGGCGCGTTCCAGGCTGAGCGCGGAGAGGATTTCGACCTGTTCGCGGTCCGGCAGCTCCTGCAAGACGTCGGCCAGCCGGTCATCTTGCAGATGCGCGGCGACTTCCAGCCGGCGTTTGCCGGTCATCTCATGCAGCGCGTCGGCGAAGTCGGCGGCCTTCATCTCATCGTGGGTGGCCACGAAATTATCCGCGGACTGCGGTTCGCTCTGCGCCCCCTGGCGGATCTCCGCCCAGGAGACCAGCACCTTGTTGCGGCGGCGGGTGCGCAGGCCCAGCAGGGTGCTGGTGGTCTCCAGGCGCTGGACGAAGTACTCGTTGATCTCCCAGTCCCCGCGCCGGGTCTGGGTCAGGCCCACGTCTTCGATCAAACCGCGTCCGGAGGCATCGAGGAAGGTGACCGTGCGGTCGAACATCTCGGCGACGACGAGCATTTCCTGCCCGCGCTGCTGGAAGCGGCGCATGTTGACCAGCCCGGAGCAGATGACCTGGGTGGATTCCATCGACTGGATCCGGGTCATCGGCACGAAGACGCGGCGTTTGCCCGGAACCTCGACGACCACGCCGACACAGGCCGGGGCCCGCTGCGGGCCGCGCGAAACGACGACGACGTCGCGGAGCCGGCCCAGGCGATCGCCCAGGGGGTCGAAGACGTCCAGCCCGAGCAGCCGGGCGACAAAGATTTTAGAAACGTGTGCGCTCACCGTTCTAGCCTAGCGTGCGAAGGGGCCGTTGGCGGTGTGCTGGGCCACGAAGCGGCACAGGATTCTTTCACCCTCAGCGATAGTGGGTGTACAACTGGGCGCACTCACAGTATTAGCGTGCACAATATAGGTATGACCTCGCCGCATGGAGTAAATTCAATCAGCCCCAACGGTTTGCCCCGTGGCGAACTGCTTGGGCGCTACACCAGCTATCTGGATGCCCAGAAACTGGTCGACTATCTTGCAGATAACAACTTCCCGGTCTCCGCCGTGAGCATCGTGGGCAACGACGTGCGCACCGTGGAACGGGTGACCGCGAAGCTTTCCTACCCGAAGGTGGCGCTGTCCGGCGCGGCGCAGGGCGGCATGATGGGCCTCTTCGTGGGCCTGCTGCTCTCGCTCTTCGGCGGCAGCGGAACCGGCCTGTACCAGATCCTCTCGGCCATCGGGCTGGGCATGGCGATCTGGATGATCGCCGGAGTCGTTTCCTACTCGATGCGCCGGGGCAAGCGCGACTTCGCCTCCTCGAGCAAGTTCGTGGCGACCAGCTTCGACGTGGTCGTGGACTTCGAGCATTCGCAGACCGCCCGGCAGCTGGCCGCCCAGCTGCCGATGCGTCCGCAGCCGGCACCGGGCACCGCGCCGGCAGCGCAGCCGGTACAGCCGCCCGCCGCTCCGGTGGCGCAGCCAGTACAGCCGCCTGCAGCCCCCGCTGCGACGCAGGCTCCGGCAGCTCCGGCAACGGAAGCAGCGCCCGCACCGACCAGCCAATTCGGCGACCTGCCAGATGGCCGCCCGCGCTACGGTGTGCGCGTGGACGAGCCAAAGCCCGCGGCGCCGGCGCAGCCCGAGGCGCAGGATGTGGCGCAGGCCGAGCCGACGGTGAAGCAGGATGCGGTGCAGCCGCCGTCCGGCGAAGCCGCCCCGGAGGCGGCGGACCAGCCACGGGCCGAAGCCAAGGAATCCGAAGAAGAGTCCAAGCAGCAGTAACCTAAGCAGTAACCTCAGCGCAGCAAGCCCGCCACGAAGTTTTCCGCACCGCGCGGAGCAGCGTGGCGGGTTTTTGCTTGCCCGCTGGTGCGCGAGAGGCAGCCGGCGAAGCAAAAACCAGGGGCAGCCGGCTTCCGAGATGGAAACCGGCTGCCCCTGGCAACTGTGCAATGACCGCTGGCGGATTAGCTGCGCAGCTTTGCCATCCATGCCTCGACCTCGTCGGGCTTGCGCGGCAGGGCCGCGGAGAGGTTCACCGCGCCATCGGCGGTGACCAGGATGTCGTCCTCGATGCGCACGCCCAGTCCGCGGTACTCCTCCGGGATGGCCAGATCCTCATTCTTGAAGTACAGGCCAGGTTCGATGGTGAACACCATGCCCTCGACGAGTTCCGCGTCCAGGTAGAGATCCGCACGCGCCTGGGCGCAATCGTGCACATCCAGGCCCAGGTGGTGGCTGGTGCCATGCGGCATCCAGCGGCGGTGGTGCTGGCCTTCGGGGGACAGCGCCTCCTCCAGGGAAACCGGGAGCAGTCCCCAATCCTGCAGGCGCTCGGCGAGCACGGTGGTGGCGATGAGGTGCAGGTCGCGGAACTTCAGCCCCGGGCGGACCGCGGCGTAGGTTGCATCGGCGGCGTCGAGCACGGCCTGGTAGACCTTGCGCTGCAGCTCGGTGTACTTCCCGGAGACCGGCAGGGAACGGGTGATGTCCGCGGTGTAGAGCGACTCGGCTTCCACTCCGGCATCCAGCAGCAGCACCTCGCCCTCGTTGACCTCACCGGTGTTGCGGATCCAGTGCAGGATCGTGGCGTTGTTGCCCGAGGCAGCGATGGTGTCATAGCCCAGCTCGTTGCCCTCCAGGCGGGCGCGGGCGAAGAAGGTGCCCTCCACGATGCGTTCCCCGCGCTGGTGGGCGATGGCGGCATCCAGGTTGCGCACGACATCCTCGAAGCCTGCGATCGTGGCATCCACGGACTTCTGCAGTTCGGCCAGTTCGTACTCGTCCTTGACCAGGCGCAGCTCGGAGACGAACTCGGCGAGTTCGTTATCCAGCGCATCGCTGGCCTCAAGGTCCTGTCCGGTGTTGATCCGCGAGGTATCGACCAGCGCCTCGACGTTCAGGTCGATTTCGCGCATCAGGCGGATGCGGATCCCGCCCAGGGCCTGTGGCCCCGAGTTCTTGGTCAGCGCATTTTCCAGCAGGTCCAGCGACTGCGTGGAGATGCCGGTGCGGGCGGACATGGTGCTCAGCGTGGGGCGCGGGCCCACCCAGAATTCGCCGGCGCGCGAGTCAAGGTAGAAGTCCGAGCTGTCCCGGCCTGCCATCGGCGCGAAGTACAAGGTTGCCGCGTGGTTGCCGCCCTGGTCCCCGGCCCCGTCGTCGGTTGGCTCCAGCACCAGGACCGCATCGGGTTCGTGGTCGACGCCCAGACCGGTCAGGTGCGCGAAGGCCGAATGCGGGCGGAAACGGTAGTCCGTATCATTCGAGCGGACCTTTGCCGGGCCGGCCGGAATGACCAGGCGTTCGCCCGGGTAGTGCGCGGAGAGGGCCGCACGGCGGGTGGCTGCAAAGCTTGCGGCAGGATCTGCTGCGGGAAGCTGGGAGGTGTCCGGCGCCCAAGAGGAAGCCATGAACTTCTTGAATGCTTCCGAGGTGGGACGCTGGGAACGGTTGTTGACGCGATCTTCGAGCGGCTGGTCGTTGCCCGAAGGCGAAGAAACTTGATTGGTCATACTACTTAGTGTGTCACCGATTCGGGTATCCGGGCAAAGTAGCAGTAGGCCAGCTAATCTAGGGATATGCGAATTGACCTGCACACCCATTCAAATGTTTCGGATGGGACGCAACCGCCTGCCGAACTGATCGCGGCCGCGCAGCACGCCGGATTGGATGTGGTGGCGCTGACCGATCACGATCAGACCGCCGGGTGGGTCCAGGCGCGGCAGGCCGCGGCGGAACTCGGGGTGGGTTTTGTCCCCGGGATGGAAATCACCTGCCAGGACCACCAGGGAATCAGCGTGCACCTGCTGTGCTATCTGCAGGACCCCGGCTACCAGCCGTTGCTCGATGAGCTGGATCTTTCGCGCAACTCCCGGGTAATCCGCGCCCAGCGCATCGTGGATCGGCTCGCCGAGGATTTTCCGATCAGCTGGGATCTGGTCTCCGAGCATTGCCAGCCGGGCGCCACGGTGGGACGCCCGCACATCGCCGACGCGTTGATCACCGCGGGGGTGGTGGAAAGCCGCAATGAGGCCTTCGCCAATATCCTCTCGGCGCGCTCGCGCTACTACGTGGGGCACCCGGCCATCGACCCGCGCGACGCGGTGCGCCTGGTCCTGGAAGCCGGGGGAGTGCCGGTCTTCGCGCACCCTGCGGCCGCCTTGCGCGGACGGGTGGTGCCGGAAGCGACCTTCCACGAGATGATCGATGTGGGACTGGCCGGGGTGGAGATCCACCACCGGGACAACAGCGCGGAAGGCAAGCGCTTCCTGGCCCGGCTGGCCAAGCAATACGACCTGATCGTGACCGGTTCTTCCGATTACCATGGGGCCGGAAAACTGAACCGGCTCGGTGAGAATCTCACCGAGCCGGACATGCTGGATCGAATTATTGCGGCGGGAACCGGAGCTCAGGCCTCTTTGTAGGCGGTGGTTTCCGGCAAGCGGGAACGCATCACCTCGATGGCCTCGGCGTTCTGGTCGATCAGCACGAAGCGCCGATTCAACTTCGCGGCCACCGCCCCGGTGGTCCCGGAACCGGCGAAGAAATCCAGCACCCAGTCGCCTTCGCGCGATGAGGCGGCGATGATCCGACGCAGGATCCCTTCGGGCTTCTGCGTCGGGTAGCCGGTCTTCTCCTTGCCGGTCGGAGAGACGATGGTATGCCACCAGACATCGGTGGGCAGTTTGCCCAGGGCGCGCTTTTCCGGAGTCACCAGACCGGGAGCCATATACGGTTCGCGGTCCACCTCGGCCGAATCGAAGTGGTACTTCTTCGGGTCCTTCACGTATACCAGGATGGTGTCGTGCTTCGCCGGCCAGCGGCTTTTGGCGCGGGCGCCGTAGTCGTAGGCCCAGATCAATTCGTTCAGGAAGTTCTCGCGCCCGAAAATCTGGTCCAGCAGCACCTTGACGTAGTGCACCTCGCGGTAGTCCAGGTGCACATAGAGTGTGCCGTCTTCGGCAAGCAACCGGTGGGCTTCGTGCAACCGGGGCTCGATGAAGCTGAGGTAGTCATCGAAGCTGTCGTGATAGGAGCGCGCGGCCCCCAGCTCGGTGTTGTAGGAAAGACCCTTGAAGCCCACCCGATCGCCTTCGCCCTCGGCGGCCCGCACCATGGTGCGTTGCGCCCGGGTTTGCTTCCGGCCGGTGTTAAACGGCGGGTCGACATAGATCAGGGTGAAACTCCCGTCGGGCAGTTCCGACAAAGCCTTCACATTGTCACCGTGCAGCACGGTATTTTCCTGCGCCGGAGCGCCCGCGGTGAGTGCGGGCGCTCCGGTTTCGGGCAGGGTGGAATCCTCTGGTTGAGCGAGCACCGTTGGTACTGGATCCTTTCGGAAGAAGAATGGAAACGGAGAACTAATTAGTCCTGCGTTCCACCTTCGGTGCTGCGGGTGCGGCGGCGGGGCCGGCGGCGCGCCCGCGATTCCTGCTCGGAGTCGGTGCCGGCAGATGGCTGCTCCTCGTGCTGGTGGGTTTGGCGGTGGCGTTCGCCCTCGCGCGCCGGGCGGTCCTGCTTGCCCTTGGAATGCCCGTGGCGGCTGGCGCCCTGGTCGCCGGACTGTTCGGACTCGACGGTGCGGGTACGGCTGCGGCCACCGGTGCTGCGCCTGCGCGGGGTGCGCTCGGTGCGCTCGGCTCGGTCGCGGCGCGGGGAACCGTCGCCCTCGGCCGGCGCGGTCTTCTTTGCACGCTGCAAGCGGCCCTTGGTGCCCTTGGGGATGTCCAGGTCGGCGAAGAAGTGCGGGGAGGAGGAATAGGTTTCCACCGGCTCGGGCACATTCAGGCCCAGCGCCTTGTTGATCAGCGACCAGCGAGGCACCGAATCCCAGTCCACGAAGGTCACCGCAATGCCGGTGTTGCCGGCGCGGCCGGTGCGTCCCACGCGGTGCAGGTAGGTCTTCTCGTCATCCGGGCACTGCAGGTTCACCACGTGGGTGACGTCGTCCACGTCGATGCCGCGGGCCGCGACGTCGGTGGCGACCAGGATCTCGACCTTCCCGGCGCGGAAGGCCTTCAGCGACTGCTCGCGGGCCCCCTGGCCGAGGTCGCCGTGCAGGGCGCCGGCATTAAAACCACGGTCGATCAGTTCGTCGGTGAGCTTGGCCGCCGAACGCTTGGTCTGGGTGAAGATGATGGTCTTGCCGCGGCCCTCGGCCTGCAGCAGGCGGGCCACCATCTCGTCCTTGTCCAGGTTGTGCGCGCGGTAGACCAGCTGGCGGATATTGCGCTTGGTCAGCGAATCGTCATCGCCCGGGTCGGTGGCGCGGATGTGGGTCGGGCGGGACATGTAGCGGCGGGCCATGGTGATCACGGCGCCGGGCATGGTCGCCGAGAACAGCATCGCCTGGCGCAGCGGCGGCAGGGCGGCCAGGATGCGCTCCACGTCGGGCAGGAAGCCCAGATCCAGCATTTCGTCGGCCTCGTCGAGGACCACGGTCTTGATCTGCTTCAGGTTCAGCACGCGCTGGCGGTTCAGGTCGATCAGGCGTCCCGGGGTGCCGACGATCACGTCGGTGCCGGCCTTGAGCGCGTTGATCTGCTCCTCGTAGGGACGGCCGCCGTAGATGGTGGTGATCGAGATGTTCGAGTGCTTGGAGGCCTGCGCCAGGTCGGCGCCGACCTGGATGGCCAGCTCACGGGTCGGAGCGACGATCAGCGCCTGCGGGGCGCCGGGGAATTCGAGCTTCTCGTAGCCCTTGTCGCCCTCGCGGATGACGCGCTGCAGCGCGGGGATGCCGAAGCCCAGGGTCTTGCCGGTACCGGTCTTCGCCTGGCCGATGATGTCGTTGCCACCGAGCGCCACCGGAAGGGTGAGCGACTGGATGGGGAATGGGTACTCAATACCTGCTTCGAGCAGCGAAGCGACGATGTCTTCGCGGACCTTGAGCTCGGCGAAGGTCTGCTTGGGAACCTCAACGTCGGCGGTATCAATTGGCTCGGGGAGTTCGACCTGTTCGGTCGATAGCGTCGTGTCGGTCACGATGTGTGTGTTCTCGTTTCATTTGTGGCACCGGATCTGGTGCTGCCAGCCCTGAGCTTCCAGGGGGCCGGCACCTGCCGGTGCGGGTCCAGCGGAGCCGATCGCGTCATACACGTCAACCGCCACACGGGCGGGTGTCGGAATGGTGACCGCTGGGAAGTCACCACGAAACTGTTCTCTTCGTTCAGCACGGTGCGACCGGGCATCCTAAATAGTGATAGCCCAAGCATAGCCTCTCCGCGCCGGATTCCCGTCGGCCGGGGGCGCTAGCCAACGATGTCGAACATGATCTTGCGCGTGACGGGGTCCGCCGAACGCAGTGTGACGGTGACCAGCGTGCCCGGTGCCGCGCTTCCGGTGAACTGCCCGGTGATCGGCTCGGTGACCAGTTGCAGGTTTCCGGGGCGGTCCTTGGCCTCGCTCGCGGAGGGATCGCCATTGTGCGCTCCGGTGGCCTCACGCAGCACAATGGCCTCAAAGGTCTCGCCGACCCGGTGCTGCAAGACGTAGGCCTCGATCAGGTTGATGGCCGCCCGGGAGATCTGATTCGCCGAAATCGAACTTTCCCGCATCAGCCCCGGCAGCTGCTCCAGCGCCTGGCTCAACTCGTTCGGGATGGGCTTGGCATTGGCTTGCAGGAAGCAGCACAGCAGCACGAAGCGGTCCACCAGACGGCGCAGCGGCGCGGTGGTGTGCGCATAGGGGGCGGCCAGCGCCGCCTGCTCCATCGCGTCTTCGTTTTGCCCGTTGATCACGTCGTAGTCCGCCCCGCGGAACAGCGAGGCGGCCCGGTGCATGATGACCAGCTGGCGCGGATCATTCACGTCCAAGGTGCGCAGGTACTGGCCGTAGTCGAGTTGTCCATCCCAGGGGTGTCCCAGCAGCTTGGTCTGCTCCTTGAATTCCGCCAGGTCCTTCTCATCCGGGGCCGGCATGGTGCGCAGAATTCCGGTGCCGTGATCGAGCATGATCCGGGCGGCGGCCATGCCGGTGAGCAGGGAAATCTGTGCGTTGTAGTCTTCCAGCGGCAGGGGCTGGCGGCTGACCAGTTTGTAGCCACCATTGTCGGGCTCGACTTCTTGATCCGGAAGGTTGAGCGAGGCACCGCCGCGCAGGCGTTCCTGCTCGATGCGCACCGCGCCGATTTGTGCCAAGAGCTCCAGCTGCTCCCCGCCGTGGCCGGAGTCCAGCTTTGCCTGCGCGGATGCATAGTTCAGCATTTCCCGGGATTTGATCGTGGTGTGGCGCAGCTGCACGGCGGTGATGGCCCCCGCGGCATCCAGCGTGATCAGCCACAGGAAGACCGGGCGGACCGCGCCGGGCAGCAGGGAACCGGCATCTTCTGAAATCAGCGGCGGGTGGAGGTTGATCTTGCGCTGGGGCAGATAGTAGGTCTGTCCGCGTTCCCTGGTGACCTCATCGAGCAATCCGTTCAAGGCGACGAATGACGGAACGTCGGCGATCGCATAGTGCACCAGGTATCCGCCGTCTTTTCGTTCCAGGTACATGGCCTGGTCGAGGTCTGTGGCGCCTTCGGGGTCGATCGTGAAAAACGGCAGCGCGGTGTCGTCGTTTTCCGGTGTCCGCAGGTTGTCGACTGCCTCTTGGGCGGCTTTGAGGGTTTGCTCATCGAAGGGCGCCGGGACCCCCAATTCGCTTTCCAAGGCGAGCAGCAGCTCGTCCAGATTGGCTGCGCCATGTTTGCGGGGGCTGTGGATTCGTGGATTGGTCACACACCTAGGATTATCACAGATGCGTGATTCAAACCACGATTAACGCATCGTGGCCGCCCCCGAATGCCGGGGCGGCCACGATAGCGCGGAAAAGTTTGCCTTACTGGGCGAAGCCCACGCGGCGGGCCTCTTCGGGACCAACCTCAACGTAGGCGATACCGGCCGCTGGGACCAGGACTTCACGGCCCTTGGGATCCTTCAGCGAGAGCATCGTTCCCTCGGAGATCGCCTTGGATAACAGCTCGTTCACTTCGGCGTTGCTCAGCTCGGACTCGAGCACGACTTCGCGGGCTACATTCTGAATGCCAATCCGGATTTCCATGATTGTCAATGATCCTCTCGAAAGAATTACGAGTCCCGTCAGGGGGCCTCTGAAACAAATCTAACTAGTTTTCCTTCGGGAACCGTGAAATTCCGCGCCAAGCTAAACGCGAGATCAGGTCGACTGCGGTTTCCTGGTCCACCGGTTCGCCGCTGGTGGCCCAATATCGTGCCGAAACCTGGGAAAGGCCGGCCAAGGCGCGCCCCACCAGCAACCCTTCGTCCTCGTCGAGGTCGGTGTCCTTGACCACAACCTTCGAAATCGAGGTTGCCAGCGCATTGTTGAATTCTTCAATGCGTGCGGCGACCAGCGGATCGGAGAGCACATCCGACTCGAAGATCAGCCGGTAGGCCTGCGATTCGCGTTTGATGTATTGGTAATAGGTGTTGATAGTTTCGAAGACGCGTTGGCGATTCTCGTTTGTCGAGGAAATTGCGTCATCCAGCAGCTTGGTGAAATCGGCCAAATGCGAATCGAGCAAGGCCAGATAAAGCTCTCGCTTGCCGGGGAAATGCTGGTAGAGCACCGGTTTGGAGACGAGTGCAACCTCGGCGATCTCGTCCATCGAGGCCCCGTGGTAGCCGTGGGCTACGAAGACCTGGTGGGCTGCCTGCAGCAGCTGGCGGCGGCGCGCTTCGCGAGGCATCCGCTGCGTGCGTGGATTCTTGATTTCCCCGAGTTCCGCCATGATGTAGACCTTTCAACCTGCTGCCTGTGGTGGTTGCCGGCGAATGCTCCGCCCGTAAAACCACCACCTACTTGCAAGTAGTATTCCATGTCGCGTCGAAAATTTCGCCAGCGACGGCGGGGTGTCTGAGGTGCTTAAGCGCTTTGCTCCACGGGAAGTACCGGGCAGGCGGCCTGATCTGCAGTTTCTGCGTCTGCACGCACCGGCTTGGCCGGCGCGGTGGCCGTGGAACCGGAGAGATCCAGCCCGTAAAGGGTTTCGAGGGCCGCCACATATTCGTCGGTACGGCCTTCGGCCGCCAACTCGCGGGCCCGCATAGTCGGGACGTGAAGCAGCTGGCGCATCATCCGGCGCATGGCTAGTTCTACTTCTTCGGCCGCGGCGGTGCATCCGTGCTGCGCACGGACCTTCGCTACTTCGGCGTCCAGTACGGTTTTGGTGTGGGCGCGCAGCGCCACAATGGCATGGTCCGCTTCGCGCTCGCGCTGCGCGGCGGAGAATTCGCGGGCGGCCTTGGTCACGATCCTGGTGGCGTCGTGCACGGCCAGGGCCTGATCGTTAGGCGCTGCCATCCGAACCGATTCGAGGGTGATGAGCTCAACGTCGGCCAACTGCGCCATCGTTGGATCAAAATCGTGGGTCAACGCCATATCAATGGCAATCAGCGGCTGGCCCTTCACCCGCAGTTCCTCCACGGTGCGGCTTTCCAAACGGTTTCCACCGCCGGAACAGCCCACGATGACGTCGGCTTCGCGCAGGGCCTGGGTCAGATGCTGCTCGCTCAGCGGGAAACCGCCGCGCTTATCGGTGAAATCGGTGGCCCGGCCCGAGTGGGAGTACACGCTGATGCGCTTGACGCCGCGTTCCTTCAGCAGCGCCATGGTGGCGCCTGCATAGGAGCCGGTCCCGAAAAGCACGATGTCCTGGTCTTGCCAGCTGCGGCTGCCATCCATCAGTTCTTCGGCGAGATCCAAGGCTACCGAAACGACGGATTTTCCCTGGGAGCCCAGATCGGTGCTGCTTCCCACGTCCTTCGCGGCGCGCGTGGCGTTCTGGAAGAGCCGGGTGAGGCTGCTGGTGGCTGTTTTCTCCTGCTGGGCCTGGGTCAATGCGCGACGCACCTGACCGGCAATTTCACGTTCGCCCACCACGGCGCTGTCCAGGCCGGCGCCCACGGAGAACAGGTGGTCGATTACCGGTTCGCCTTCCAAGGTGGTCAGCCGGCGGGCGAGGAAGTCCGCGGACAGCTCGGTGTTCGCGGAAAGTTCATTGACCAGATGCTCGGTGGCATCTTCGACGTTTTCCACATCCGCGTAGACTTCGAACCGGTTGCAGGTGGCCAGCACCACGGCACCGTTGATAGCCACCGAACCATTGATGGAAGCGGCGGCTAGCCCGCTGGCCGAAGCGCTCAGTTGCGCCACGGTCTCCAGGTCGAGCTGTGAATGCGATGCGACAAGAGATAAGAAAACCACAATGTTCCAAGAATAGGCCGAATTAGGGCAGCTAAACAACGCAGGCGAACCTAACTGATGGGGTTTTTGGGCCGTAATGTTGCTCACCTTCCCCTGAGGGTGAACGGCACAAATGGGCTTTTACCTGCAAGAGTTGGCATCATTGAATCATGACTCTGTCGCAGAACCATCCCTTCGTTGATGGACGTACCTCCGATTCCGCATTGATCCAGGCCCTGACCGGTCGCACACCGAGCCACCACCCGGTGTGGTTCATGCGCCAGGCAGGGCGCTCGCTGCCCGAATACCTCAAGCTCCGCGAAGGCGTGAGCATGCTTGACTCGTGCCTGGACCCTGCGATGGCCAGCGAAATCACCTTGCAGCCGGTGCGCCGGCACAAGGTCGACGCCGGCATCTTCTTCTCCGATATTGTGATTCCCTTGCGGCTGGCGGGCATCGGCGTGGACATCGTCCCCGGTGTCGGCCCGGTCCTGGACAAGCCGATCCGCACCGCGGAAGACGTGGCCAATCTGCCCGAGCTCACCGATGAATCCCTGGACCCGATCCGCGAAGCGGTGGCGCTGACCGTCGCCGAACTGGGCAGCACCCCGTTGATCGGTTTCGCCGGGGCACCGTTCACCGTGGCGGCCTACATGGTTGAGGGCAAGCCGAGCCGCGACCACCTGGGCCCACGCACCATGATGCATTCGGACCCCGAGGTCTGGGACAAGCTGATGAGCTGGGCCGCGGACGCGTCGGGCAAGTTCCTGCGCGCCCAGGTGGAGGCCGGCGCCTCCGCCGCGCAGCTATTCGACTCCTGGGCCGGTTCGCTGTCCCTTCCGGATTACCAGAAGTTCGTGGCCCCGTATTCTTCGCGTGCACTGGACTTCGTCCGCGACACCGGCGTGCCGCTGATCCACTTTGGCACCGGTACCGGCGAATTGCTGACCGCCATGCGCGACTCCGGGGTGGACACCGTGGGCGTGGACTACCGCATCCCGCTGGAAACCGCGATCGAGCGGCTGGGCCAGAGTGTGTCGGTGCAGGGGAATATCGACCCGGCCCTGCTTTCGGCCCCCTGGGAAGTGCTCGAAGCCCACGTCCGCCAGGTCGTAGCCAGCGGCGCCAAGGCTCGCGGGCATGTGCTGAACCTGGGGCACGGCGTGCCGCCAACCACGGATCCGACGGTGCTCACCCGAGTGGTTGAACTCATCCACTCGCTCTAGGCACACAGGGCTAGGCTAGGTTTCAAAGACAGATCTCCGCTTCCGGGACGCGCCGGCAATCCCGGCACGTCCCGTTCGGCGGGGAACATCGAGTTGAAGGTGGAAGGTGCAGCGCCCATGACCAAGAATCAGCGCAACGCCCCGGCGGCAGACAAACAAGGTGCACGTCCGGCGGCAAAAATCCGCCGTGATCTCGCCGGAGACACGGCAGCACATGCCCTGCGCCTGCTGGAAAAGGTCCGCGCGGCCGCGGAAACCCGGGCCTCGAAAGACAGCGCACCGCACGCTGCCGCACCGCACGCGATAGTTGTCGGCGGCGGTATCGCCGGATTGGTGGCCGCGCGTGAAATGAGCCAGACCGGATACCGGGTTACGGTCCTTGAAGCCTCGGACAATTTCGGTGGCTGCCTGCGCCGGGTTGAGGTCGCCGGCCTGGCCCTCGACGCCGGAGCCGAGTCTTTCGCGTTGCGCGGCGGCACCGTCAGCGCATACCTCGATGAGCTGGATCTGAGCGAAAAAATCGCCCAGACCTCCGGGGTCGGCGCCTGGCTGATCCAGGGGGACGCCGAAAACGTCGAGGCTAATCCGCTGCCGCCGAGCTCCTTGCTGGGGATCCCCTCGAATATCCGCAGCGATGAGGTGCGCCGAATCATCGGCCGGGCCGCCACCGTGCGTGCCGCGGCCGATCTGGTCACGCCGATGCCCAAGAAGTGGGCCACGGAAAAGCTTTCGCTCGCCGAGGTGGTGCGCCACCGCATGGGGCAGAGCGTGCTTGACGCTTTGGTCGCCCCGGTAGTCAACGGGGTGTATTCCACCGACCCGGCACGGATCGACATCGACGCGGCAGCCCCGGGGCTGCGCGAAGCAATGCAGCGAACCGGATCGCTGGCCAAGGCCGTGGCCCAGCTGCAGGGCGATGCCCCGGCAGGTTCGCGGGTCGCCGGCCTGGACGGCGGCATGTACACGCTGGTGACGACGCTGACCGAGCAGCTGCAGGAATCCTCGGTGGCGCTGGTGCGCAATTCGCCGGTGACCGAGATCCGCCGTCACGACGGGGCCGGGCAGCCGTACACCGTGCATACCCTGGGCCAGGAACTCGGCGCGGACCGGGTGGTCATTGCCACCGAGGCCCACGCCGCGCTCACGCTGCTCAACCCGCTGCTCGAAGAACAGCAGCGCATCAGCACCGACGCCGAGGCCAACTCCATCGCCTTGGTGGTGCTCGTGGTGGACAAGCCAGAACTCGACGAGGCGCCGCGCGGTTCCGGAGCGCTCGTGGCCAAGGAAGCGCCCCTGGTGGCCAAGGCCTTGACCCATGCCAGTGCCAAATGGCCGTGGCTGGCAGAGCAATCCGGTCCGGGCACCCACGTGCTGCGGCTGTCCTTCGGCCGGATCGGGCAGCATGAGCCGCTGGTCGAGTCCGGAGACGAGCAGGCGCTGCTAGCGCAGGCCGTCAAAGATGCTTCAAAGATTCTCGGTGTTGAATTGCATCAGGACGATGTGGTGGGCAGCGCCGTGTCGCGTTTCAACGACATGGTGCCGCTGCAGGGCGAGGCCGCCAGCGCACGCCGAGCGCAGGTGAGCTCGGCGGTGGAGAAGTTTGTTGGTTTGGATCTCGTGGGCGCATGGCTTGCCGGCACCGGGTTGGCCCGAGTCATCGGACACACCCGGCGGACAGTTGCCATCAGCGCCCGCTAACAAGTTTTAAAGCATGAGATAGATCAGATGATCAAGGAGAGCACTAAGTGAGCTACGAAGTACAGCACAATTCACCGGTCATGCGAGACCGCGACGCCGCTGGTGAAAACCCGACCATGTTCTACACTCTGTGGACCGTGTTCAAGCGCTCCGCCAACGTGGAACTGGGTGCGGCGGATGCTGCGGCCTTCGACTCGCTGGTCGCCGAACTGGCCGCATCCGGTGTGGCAGTGCGCGGCATCTACGACGTGTCGATGATGCGCGAAGAAGCCGACGTGATGCTCTGGATGCACGGACCTGCCGCCGAGCTGCTGCAGGCCTCGATGCGCCAGCTGCGCCGCAGCTCGCTGCTGGCCGGCACCGAGGTCGTGTACTCCACGATGGCCGTGCACCGCGAAGCCGAATTCGCCAAGGACCACTCGCCGGCCTTCGCCCGCGGCCTGGATGCCAAGGAATGGATGACCGTCTACCCCTTCGTGCGCACCACCGACTGGTACACCATGGACCCGGCGGACCGCGGCAAGATGCTGCGCGATCACGGCATGCTCGGCCGCGAATTCCCGAACGTGCTGGCCAATACCGTCGCCGCCTTCGCCTTCAGCGACTTCGAATGGCAGATCTGCCTCGAAGCCGACGACATGATCGACCTGGTCGACATGATGCGCCACCTGCGCTACACCGAAGCCCGCCACCACGTGCGCGAAGAGACGCCGTTCTACACCGGACGGCGCATCTCGGCCGCCGAGGTCATCGAGGTTTTGAAGTGACCCAGGATTTCGATCCACGCACCGGCTATGACGCCAACGGCAAGATGGCGCCGAAAGCCTACGACGCGATTCTGCTCTCCTCCTTCGGCGGTCCCGAAGGCCAGGAGGACGTGATCCCGTTCCTGCGCAATGTCACCGCAGGCCGGGGGATCCCCGACGAACGCCTCGAAGAGGTGGCGGTGCACTACCGCAAGAACGGCGGCGTCTCGCCGATCAACGCGCAGAACCGCGCGCTGCTTGCCGCCCTGCAGGCCGAACTGACCGCGCGTTCCATCGAGGTGCCGGTGTACTGGGGCAACCGCAACTGGCACCCGTTCGTCAACGACACGCTGAAGCAGATCGCCGAGGACGGGCACCGCAAGGTGCTGCTGCTGGGCACCGGCGCGTACACCGGCTACTCGGCCTGCCGCCAGTACCGCGAAGACCTCGGCATGGGGCTGCGCGATACCGGGCTGGAAGGCGTGCTGGAAGTTGACAAGCTGCGCCAGTTCTTCGACACTCCGGCCTTCGTGCAGCCCTTCATCGAGGGGCTGGGCGCCTCGCTGGCCGAGGTGCGCGAACAACTTGCGGCGAAGGACAATGCCGCGGACAAGATCAAGATCGTCTTCGTGACGCACTCGATTCCGCAGGCCGACGCGGACGCCGCGGGACCTGCTCAGCTGCGCGCGCAGGCGAGCGAGAATCTCTATACAGCCCAGCACCGTGCGGTCGCCGAGCATATTCTGGCCAACGTTCCCGAAGCCCAGGGTCTGGAGCACAGCCTGGTCTACCAGTCGCGTTCCGGGGCCCCGCACGTTCCGTGGCTGGAACCGGATATCAACGACGCGCTGGCCGAGGATGCCGCCGCGGGGGTGGCCGGGGTCGTGGTGGTGCCCATCGGGTTCATCTCCGACCACATGGAGGTCTTGTGGGATCTGGACACCGAAGCCAAGGACAGCTGCGCCGAACTGGGGTTGGCCTTTAGCCGGGTCGCAACTCCGGGAACGCACCGGGCTTTCGTCTCGGGCCTGGTTGATCTGCTCGAAGAGCGCCTGGCCGATGCCAACGGCCAAGCGCTGCGCGCCGGCCGGATGAGCGCCGTCGCCGGCGGACCATGGTTTGACGTGTGCCGCCCGAATTGTTGTGAAAAGCGCGCGCTGGACGGCTCCTTGCGTCCGACCATCGCCGCGGTCGATTCCGAAGTGGGGGTGCCCCAGGCATGAGTGAGAGCTTTCGTGTAGGCACGCGCGGCAGCGCGCTGGCGACCACGCAGACCGGGTGGGCCGCCACGCGCTTGGCCGAAGCCTCCGGGCTTCAGGTGGAGACGATTCTGGTCAAGACCGAGGGAGATGTGATCACCGGGCCGCTCTCGCAGCTTGGCGGTACCGGAGTCTTCGCCGCCGCCTTACGCCAGCGGTTGCTGGATTCGGGCTGCGATCTGGCGGTGCATTCGCTGAAGGATCTGCCCACCACGCAGCCCGAGGGCCTGGTGCTGGCCGCCATCCCGGAACGTGAAGATATGCGCGACGCCCTGTGCGCCCGCGACGGCCTGACGCTCGCCGAACTGCCCGAAGGGGCGAAGATCGGCACCGGTTCGCCGCGCCGCGCCGCGCAGCTGCTGGCCTTCCGCCAGGATCTGCAGATCGTCGATATCCGCGGCAACGTGCCCACCCGGCTCGGCCGGGTGAAAGGCACCGGCGCCACCCATGACGACGGAAGCGTGGGGCGCAGCGTGCAGGGTGACCTGGACGCCGTCATCCTCGCCGCCGCCGGCATGCGCCGGCTCGGCCTGGAAGCGCACATCACCGAGTACCTGGATCCGGCCATCATGCTGCCGGCCCCCGGGCAGGGGGCGCTGGCCTTGGAGGTGCGCGCCGCCGGCTCGGATCACCCGGCCCTGGATCGGGCGCTGGCCGAACTGGACCACCTGCCAACGCGCCTGCAGGTCGAGGCCGAACGTGCGCTGCTGGCGGCTTTGGAAGCCGGCTGCGCGGCGCCGATCGGAGCCCTGGCCCGGGTTCAGAGCGGCACGCTCGTCTTGGAGGCGGTCGCCTGCAACCCGGACGGCTCCGAAACCATGCGCCGCAGTGCCCGAGCAAGCGCGGCCACCGTAGCGGAGGCACGCGAGCTTGGACGCAGCCTGGCCGAATCGATGATCGCCGACGGCGCGGCGGTAGTCGCAGGCTTGGCCTAATTGCGACCATGACCTATCAGGCGTTGATCCTGCGCGACGCGGCGCGAGCCGCGGCTACCGTGCGGGAATTTGAGCAGCTGGGCATCGAATCTTGCTGTGCCCGGCTGATCGACACCGTCTGGCCCGCGGATCGCAGCGAGCTGTCCCGCGGCGTCGCGGCACTGGCGGCGGGCTCCTACCAGTGGCTGGTGCTCACCTCGGTGAATACCGTGGAGGTGATCGCCACCTTGCTGGCCGGACGCCCGCTTCCGCCGCGGCTGCGCGTGGCGGCGGTGGGAACGAAGACCGCCAAGGCCGCCCGCGCGCGGTTGGGCGTCGATGCGGATTTTGTGCCTACGGAGCAGTCCGCGGCCGGAATGGTGGCCCAGTGGCGGCTGGAACCGGGGCAGAAGATCTTCTATCCGCATGGGGACCTCGCCAGCTCGACGCTCTCGGCCGGGCTCGGCGCCCATGAAGTCCACGAGGTCCTGGCTTACCGCACGGTTGCCGCCGGCAGCGGGGGAGCACCGCTTACGGCGGTGCCCGCGCCACCGGGAATTCGCGTGCTCGCCCCGGAAGAGATAACCCGGCAGCTGGATCGGCTGGATCTGCTGGTGTTTAGCGCACCAAGCATCGTGCGCCGCTTCGTGCAGCTAGCCGGTGACCGGTTGCCCGAGCGGGTGAAAACCGTTGCCATCGGCCAGCCTACGGCCGCGGCCTTGCGCGCGGCCGGGTTGCGCGCCGACGCCATCGCCGCGGAACCGACGCCCGCCGGTTTAGCTCGCGCGGCCCAAGAACTTTTGCACAATGCGAATCATCAATTCTAGAAAGAAGTGACATGGCTTTCCCTCAGCACCGACCTCGCCGGCTCCGGCAGAATCCTGCAGTTCGCCGACTCGTCGCAGAGTACGAGCTGTCCTCGCGTCAGTTGATCCTGCCCGCCTTCGTCCGCGAGGGCATCGGCGAGCCGAACCCGATCAGCTCCATGCCCGGGGTCGTGCAGCACACCATGGATTCGCTCAAGGCCGCCGCGGCGGATGCCGCCGAGCGGGGCCTGGGCGGCATCATGCTCTTTGGCATCCCGGAGGACCGGGACGAAAACGGCAGCGCCGGAATCGACCCGAACGGCATCTTGAACCGGGGCATCGCGGCCGTTCGCGAAGAGGTCGGCGACGAGCTGGTCATCATGTCCGACGTGTGCCTGGACGAGTTCACGTCTCATGGCCACTGCGGCGTGCTTGATGCCCAGGGCCGGGTGGACAATGACCGGACCCTGGAAATCTATGCCGAGATGGCGGTAGTCCAGGCCGAGGCGGGGGCGCACATCCTGGGCCCTTCGGGCATGATGGACGGGCAGATCGCGGTGATCCGCGAGGCCTTGGACCAGGCCGGCCAGAAGGACGTGGCGGTGCTCGCCTATGCGGCGAAATACGCCAGCGCCTTCTACGGCCCATTCCGCGAGGCCGTCGACTCGCAGCTGCAGGGGGACCGCCGCAGCTACCAAATGGACGCCTCGAACCGCCGCGAGGCGCTGCTGGAAGTCGAACTGGACCTGGCCGAAGGCGCGGATATGGTCATGGTCAAGCCCGCCATGAGCTACCTGGACATCGTCTCGGATATCGCGCAGCTGTCCCCGGTCCCGGTCTCCGCCTATCAGATCTCCGGAGAATACGCGATGATCGAAGCCGCGTCGGCCAACGGCTGGATCGACCGCCGCGCCGCGGTGCTCGAATCCCTGCTTTCCATTCGCCGGGCCGGCGCCCAGCAAATCTTGACCTACTACGCAGCCGAAGTCGCCGGCTGGTTGAACGAAGGAAAAAAATAAATGTCGAATTCCGAGAAGCTTTTCACCGAGGCCCGTGACGTCATGCCCGGTGGCGTGAACTCGCCGGTTCGCGCCTTCGGCTCCGTCGGCGGCGTGCCGCCGTTCATGGTCGGCGCCAAGGGCGCTTATCTCACCGATGCCGATGGCAAGGAATACGTTGACCTGGTCTGTTCCTGGGGTCCGGCCCTGCTGGGGCATGCCCACCCGGAGATCCAGTCGGCGGTGCACGCCGCGGTCGACCGCGGGTTGTCCTTCGGCGCCTCCACCCCGGATGAGGCAAAGCTCGGCCGGCTGATCAAGGATCGCATGGGCGGGGTGGACCGCGTGCGCATGGTTTCCACCGGCACCGAGGCCACCATGACCGCCGTGCGCCTGGCCCGCGGCTTCACCGGCCGCGAATTGATCATCAAGTTCTCCGGCTGCTACCACGGCCACCTCGACAGCTTGCTTGCGGATGCCGGCTCGGGCGTCGCCACCTTGGCGCTGCCGGGTTCCGCCGGGGTCACCGCGGCCACCGCCGCCGAGACCCTGGTCCTGCCGTATAACGACCGTGCCGCCATTGACGCGGCGTTCGCCGCGCACGGGGCGAATATCGCGGCCGTGATCACCGAATCGGCACCCTGCAATATGGGCGTGGTGGTACCGGAGGAGGGGTTCAACAAGTTCCTGAAGGACACCACCGCCAAGCATGGCGCGCTGCTGATCCTCGACGAGGTACTGACCGGCTTCCGCGCCTCGTCCTCCGGGTACTGGGGCTTGACCGGCAAGGAAGAGGGCTGGAACGCGGATCTGTACACCTTCGGCAAGGTCATCGGCGGCGGCTTGCCGACCGCGGCCCTGGGCGGCCGCGCCGAGGTGATGGATTATCTGGCTCCCTTGGGCCCGGTCTACCAGGCGGGAACCCTCTCGGGTAACCCGGTCGCCATGGCGGCCGGCATCGCACAGCTGACCCACGCCACCGAGGAGGTCTACGCACACATCCTCAAGGCGTCCACCGCGCTGGAAGGCGCGCTGCGCGAGGCCTTTGACACCGCCGGGGTGGATCACTCGATCCAGCGCGTCGGTTCGCTGTTCTCGGTGGCCTTCGGCACCTCGGCCAAGGGCGTGCACAACTACGCCGACGCGCAGGGGCAGGAGGCATTCCGCTACGCGCCGTTCTTCCACTCGATGCTCGACTCTGGCATCTACCTGCCGCCAAGCGTGTTCGAGGCTTGGTTCCTCTCCGCGGCACACGACGACGCAGCCATGGAGAAGATCTTCGCGGCACTGCCAGCGGCCGCTCGGGCCGCCGCTGCGGCCACCGCATAGTAGCCACCAGCACCAAGAGGCCACGGTAGCCGCTCGTCCCATCCGGGTAGCGGCTACCGTGGCCTCTTTGCTTTCCTGGGCCGGGAACTGGGCAGCCGCCGGCGGTCCCTGATAGCTTGGCCCACAGCATCAGCAACGGCAGTGAAAACCAGAGGAGCGCCAGATGACCGAGACGATCGCCGAGCACATGATTCCCCTGACCGACGAGCAGATTCCGGATTTGTTGGACTATCTGGGCATACCCGGGTTGGCCGATATCCATGTGCACTTTCTGCCCGAGTCGATGCTGGAAAAGGTCTGGGCGTACTTCGATGAGGCGGAGCTACGTTATGGTCGTTGCTGGCCGATTACCTATCGCATGGCTGAGGATGCCCGAATCCAACGGCTCCGTGAGATCGGGTTGGCGGCTATCCCTGCGCTTTCGTACGCGCATAAGGCGGGCATGGCCAGTTGGCTCAATGATTGGGCGGCGCGCTTCGCCGAACGCGTCGACGGGGCACTGCATTGCGCAACCTTTTACCCGGAGCCCGGGGTAGGCAGCTACGTTCGGCAGGCCATCGATGCCGGGGCACAACTATTCAAGATCCACATCCAAGTCGGCGGGTTCGCGCCCCACGATGCGCTGCTCGACGAAGCATGGGAAGTCCTGGAGCAAAGCAGGATACCGGTGGTCATCCATGCCGGTTCGGCACCGTTGAGCGGCAACTACACTGGGCCGCAGAACGTTCGAATCCTGCTGGAGAAGTATCCGGACCTCGTGCTGGTCATAGCGCATATGGGGATGCCCGAGTATCACGAATTTGCCGATCTTGCCGAGGCGTTTTCAGGCGTTTATCTGGATACGACCATGGTGGGTACCGACTTCACCAACGAATTCGCGCCGATGCCGCAAAGCTATGTTTCCCGTTTGGCTTCACTCCAGGACAAAGTCATTCTCGGCTCGGATTACCCGAATATCCCTTATCCCTATGCGCATCAGCTGCAGGCATTGGCCCGGTTGGGGCACGGAAAATCCTGGATGCGAGCGGTGCTCTGGGAGAACGGGGCACGGCTGCTGGGGCTTTCCCGAGCCGGGGTTGCCTAGCTTAAGCGCGATAGGGGCGGTTAACGCAGTGGTGTCCTTGTCCCCGAATTCCCGGGACAAGGACACCACTGCGATGCTGCCTGGCGCTAGGAGGCTGGGATGACGTTTCCGTCGGTCCAGGTCTCTTCGATGTACTTGGCTACCTCGTCGGAGTGCAACAGTTCGTCGAGCTTCTCGATAGCTGGGGTGCTTTCGCCTGCACGCCAGGTCAGGAAGTTGGAGTTCGGGTTGTTCTCGGGGGATTCCTGAACGAGAACTTCCTCCAGGTTGAGCTCTGCCTGAACAATGTAGTTACCGTTGATCACGGCAAGGCCAATGTTGTCGTCCTGGGTGTAGTACTGCGGCACCTGCTCCGAGTTCACTTCCCGGAACGTCAGTTTCTTGGGGTTTTTGGCTTCGTCATCTTCAATGGTGAGGGCCGAATCTTCGTCGGTTAGCCCCGAAAGCAGTCCTGCGCTTTCCAGCACACGCAGTCCACGAAGCTGATTCACCGGGTCATTGTTCAGCAGAACCAGTGCGCCTTCGGTGACGTCTTCTGGCTTATCGAAATTCTTGGAGAAAACGGTCAATGGCTCCAGATGGATGCCCTTGCCGTGCTCGAACTCGTAGCCCTTGTCCGCAACCTGCTGGGCCAAGTAAGCCTCGGTCTGGAAGTAGTTTGCATCGATGGTGCCGTCTGCCAAAGCGATGTTCGGGGTCTGGTAGTCGTCGATTTCCTGAATCTCGAGATCGATGCCAGCATCCTTGGCCAAATTCTCATCGATGAATTCAAGAATCTGGGAGTGCGGGATCGGGCTTGCGCCAACTTTGACGATGGTTGGGTTTGCTGGGTCAAGCGTGGCCGCAGCGGTTGGCTCGGTGGATCCGGTGCTACCGCAGGCGGTCACCGCAAAGAGGGTTGCGACACCGGTGATTGCGAGTGCAAGCTTTTTACGCATTGTGAGTATTTCCTTTGAGTATGAACCGTTTCCGGTAACTAAGGGGAGTTTTGGTACGACATGCGTGCCGACCAGGCCCGCCGGAATTCCGGCGGAAGTTTTTGAGCTAACGATGATCGATCTTTCGCGCGACCAGGTCGCCGACGATCTGAACGAACTGCACCATGATAAGAATAATGACTATGGTTACCAGCATGATTCCCATGTCATAACGCTGGAAACCGTAGTTGTAGGCCAGCCGGCCAAGACCCCCACCGCCAACCAAACCGGCCATCGCCGAATAACCAATGAGCGTGACCACGGTTGTGGTCAACGCGGCAATGAGCCCGGGCATCGCTTCGGGAACGAGCACCTTGCGAATGACCTGCAATTTCGTCGATCCCATTACCAGCGCCGCATCAACCTTGCCCGATGAGACATCGCGCAGGGCGGTCTCAACTAGACGTGCGAAGAACGGAACCGTGCCGATGGTCAGCGAGACGGAAGCGGCCACCGGTCCGAGTGAGACACCCGTAATTGCCTTGGCTAGTGGAATCAAGGCAACCATCAGAATTGCGAATGGAATCGAACGGGTGATGTTGACAATGATCCCGGAGAGCACCACATTGAGCCAACGCACTGGCAGCAACCCGCCCTTACCGGTGTTGTGCAGCAAAATACCTAACGGCAAACCAATGACGATGGTGAAAACCGTTGCAATCAAAGTCATTTGCAGGGTTTCCACGGTGGCAGGCCACATGGCCTTGGTGATACCTGGATTGTTTAAGAGTTCAGCGAAGAAATCCATAACTTACTTGGCCTCCTTCACGGTCACTGCAATACCGGTGGACTTCAGATGTTCGATAATCGCAGCGATGTCCGCGTCTGGGGCGAACTGCACTCGCAGGTGCGCGAACTGCTGATCACCCAGATGCTCTACGGAGCCGGCCAAGACATTGACGTCGGTGTTGAACTTTCGCGCGATGCCGGAGATGACCGGCTCGGTGGCTTGTTCGCCCGTGTAGAGAAGATCAAGTACGCGACCTGCACCTTCTACCTGCGGGGCTTCTCCCGGCAGTGGTAGCAGCGTAGAAGCCAAACGTCCCGAAGGGTTGGTGATGACCGCTTCGATGTCGCCATGCTCCACGATCTTGCCGGCTTCGAGCAGCGAAACCGAATCGCAGGCATGCTTGACGACGTGCATTTCGTGGGTGATGATCAGCACCGTGATGTTCAACCGGTCGCGAAGTTTTTTTACCAGCTCAAGAATTTCATCGGTGGTGGCCGGGTCCAAAGCACTGGTTGGCTCATCGCAGAGCAGCACGTCGGGGTCTGTCGCTAATGCGCGGGCGATACCCACGCGCTGTCGCTGACCACCGGAAAGCTGCGATGGGTAGCCCTTGGCGAACTTCGTCAGCCCGACGAGTTCCAAAAGCTGCGCAACTTTCTCGGCGATTTCCTTCTTCGGTGTGCCCACCAATTCCAGTGGGTAGGCAACATTCTGTTCGGTGGTTCGGGAATCGAACAGATTGGCATGCTGGAAGACCATGCCGATACGGCGACGCGCGTTGCGCAACGCGTCGGAGTCGACATTCGTCAGTTCCTTGCCGTTAACCGCAACGGAGCCGGACGTAGGCTGGTCAAGCAACGTCAGGCAGCGGACAAGTGTTGATTTGCCAGCTCCGGAATGTCCAACGATGCCATGAATTTTCCCGGTCGGGACTTCAAGGCTGACACCATCCAGTGCAACAACGTCATTGCTGCCTTGACGATAAACCTTACGCAGGTCACTAACTGTGATCACTAGGCGCGTTCCTTCAATTCTCAAGGGGTATAGAGAGTACCCTCCATTGAATCACTATCGAACAATATCGCCCGAACCGCCCGCAAAACACATTCACTATTCTTCATATGCGGCCAAAATCGGGGACGAATCGAAGATGATTCGCAGATTTGTGACTGAAGATGAACTAATGACTTACCCGGAATCTCGCGGGAGCCAGTTTTTGGGATGTGAAGTGCCTAACATTCACTGGAAATGCATGGTTTAGCTGTCTTTTATCGGCCAAGCGCCATCGACGAGGGCCTGGGGATCGCGCTTGCGCAGGTATTCCTGGAAGCTCGCGGCTTGTTCGCGAGCCCACCCGATCTGCCAGCCGTGCAAATCCTGCGGATCAACTTGTAGCTGCGGGTACTTCTCGGCGATGGCTCGCGCTACCGCCACGCATGCCACCGAATCGGCGAAGGAGGTGTGGGCATTTTCCAGGACGACGCCGTAGTGTTCGCAGGCAGCTGCCAGCGTGCGCTTTCCCTTGCGGAACTTGTCGACCTGCTTGTCGATGATGAACGGGTCAATCACGTTTCCGGGGATGAACGGCACCAGGTCGTAGCGCAAGGCCTCGGCATGCAGGACGGAGAAGTCATAGGCGGCGTTGAACGCGACCACCGGGGACTGCTGGGCGGCGAACTGGAGCAGGTTGAGGATCTCGGCAACGCCCTGAGCGGCAGGAATGCCTTCCGCACGAGCTTTTTCGGTGGACACGCCGTGCACCGCGGCAGCAGCCTCGGGAATTTCAACGCCGGGATCAATCAGCCACTCCCGTTGGTTCACAACCTGACCTTGGGCATCAAGCAGAACCACCGACGCAGTGACGATGCGCGCCGTAGTGGTGTCGACGCCAGTGGTTTCCAAGTCAAAGCCAACTGCAAGGCCCTTATGCCATTCATTCATGAAATCAACGCTACCCGCTCACTCGGTCAACCATTGGGCTGACGCTCCGGTTGTGGATGAGGATGTCCAAGTTGGCACAATAGGGACATGAGCTCCGAATCAAGCCACTTGCCCCTCGATTATGCCGAGGCCGTCCATCGGCTGGCGGCACTTGTCCCGCCGGGGGCCGTACTCAGCTATGGCGACGTAGCAGAGCTCCTGGGGGTCGGCGGCGCTCGGCAGGCTGGCAAAGCGATGGGAAGTTCACCGGAGGGGACACCCTGGTGGCGCATTCTTCGGGCCGACGGCACCCTGACTCTGGCACTCGGCGAACGCGGAGAGGCCGAGTGGACGCGGGAGAACACTCCCCGCCGGGGTAGGCGCGTGAATATGGCCCAAGCACGCTGGAAACCGAACGATGCCCAATGGGCGCAAATTGATTCGCTCAAAGCGGCGTTGCAACCGGGCTACTTGTCCGAAGCGGATGATCAACTATGAACATGGAAGATATGACCGACCCGGCACAACTGGATACGTCTTCGCTGCTTGAGAGGCTGGCAACGGTAGCCAAACCTACCCTCGTGACCGGGGCCCCGGGGACCGGGAAAACCACGGCTCTGCTGGACACAGCCGTGGCGCATCTGGACGCTGGTTTGGATCCGCTGCAGCTGTTGATTATTGCGCCAACTCGTCTGACCGCTGCCGGCATTCGAGACGACCTCAGCCGCCGAGCGGATCAAACTTTTACCGAGCCGGTGGTGCGGACCTGGTCCGCATATGCCTTTGATCTCATCCGAAGGGCACGCTTGGAAGGCCTGCTGCCGAATTTGGAACGGGCTCCTCGGCTCCTTTCGGGACCTGAACAGGATACGCTCATCGGCAACCTCCTCGAAGGCCACCAGCAGGGATTGACCGCGGGCCCGGGGTGGCCCGAGGACTTGAACTTAGCGGTCGAAACACGCGGGTTCAGGAAAGAACTGCGTGAATTCTTTGACCGGGTTTCTGAGCTTGGACTTGAACCGGTAGATATTGCGCAGCTTGGGGAACAGGCCAAGCGCGCAGAGTGGGTGGCCGCGGCACGCTTCTATCAGGAATACCGCGACCTGCTGGACCTAGGCAGTGCCGAAGCTTTTGACCCGGCGGGTCTGATGACCCGTGCCGCCCAATTGTTCGAACAGCATCCAGAGTTCCTGGCCGAAGAGCACGAAAAACTGCAGCTGATCCTCGTCGATGACCTGCAAGAGGCGACCTTGTCGCAGCATCGGCTGCTGCGACTGATCGCGCGTGATCGCCGGCTCGTTGCCTTTGCGGCGCCAGATAATGTGGTCCAAGGATTTCGTGGTGCACGCCCCGATGAGCTGAACCGTTTCTCGCAAAATTACAGCAGCAACGATGAGGCTCAACTCTTCGAATTGGATACCAGCTTGCGCATGGCACCGGCCATTATGGATGCTTGGAAGCGCGTCGTGCGGCGAATCCCGCTAGCGGCCGGCCTGCGCGGACGAAAACTGGAAGCGCCAGCGGAAACCGAGGCCGGGCAGGTTCAAGCGCTGTGCTTTGAAAACTCCACCTTGGAAGAACGCTACATAGCCCAACGCATCGTCCAGATGGACCTCTACGAGGGATTCCCGCTCTCCGACATGGCCATCGTGGTCCGCAACGGTTCACAGGTACGGTCCTTCAGCCGCTTCCTCGAAGGCCAAGGGATCGCGGTCCAGGTTCCGCCGGCCGAAATCCCCTTGAAGGATGAGGGCGCGGTACGGCCCTTGCTCGACCTGATCCAGCTGGCTCTGGCCGGCGGCGTGAGCGATGATCCGCTGCTGATGCAGAACCTGCTGCTCTCGCGCTATGGAATGAGCACCGCCTTGGAAATTCGACGCCTGCGGCAGCTGCTGCGCCAACGCGAAAGCTCGCTGGGCGGACGGCGATCCAGCCAAGAGCTGCTCGAAGCGAGCCTTCATGAACCGGAACTGAGCCGTGACTTGGGGCCCGTAGCCTTTGGCTTGGAACGCCTGCTGAGCATGTTCGGTGCCTTGCGCACAGAACTTGCCACCGGGCAGGCAACCCCGGAAACGGCGCTGTGGGCGTTGTGGGAAGCCTCGGGCCGGGCCAACGCCTGGCGCAAGGAAGCGCTGGGCACCGGAAATACCGCCCGTCGTGCCGATCACGACCTGGACGCGGTCCTGTCGCTATTCCAAGCAGCCGAACGGTTTGTGGATCAGCTGCCCGGTGCCAGCGTGGAACTTTTCATCGATCACATTTTGCATCAGGAACTGCCGATGGACTCGCTGGCCTCGCGAGCCACCGGGACGAAAACGGTCACGGTGCTGACCACCGCGGCGGCCGCAGGCAAGCACTGGCCCGTCGTATTCATTCCGGGCCTGCAGGAAGGCAGCTGGCCGAACCTGCGGCTGCGCGGTGAGCTGCTGGGTTCCAACGCCCTGGCCGACGCGGTAGAACACGGCCTGGCCTTCCTGACCACACGCACCCCGACGCAGCTGGTGCGCGGAATCCGCGATGATGAAATGCGAAGCTTCAGCAACGCCGTTTCGCGCGCCTCGCGATTGTTGATCTGCACGGCGGTGGATAACGAGGACTCGCAACCCTCTTCGTTCTTGGATCTGGTCGATCCGAACGGCGGCGGGCAACGTGAACTCACCCCGGTCCCGCGAATCAGGGCCCTGCCCACCCTGGTGGCTGAACTGCGTTCGATGGCCGAACGCGCCAAGGCCGCGCAACTCGGTGCGGTCCCCGCTCCCGAGAACGTTTCGGCCGACGAGATCTACCACGATGCCATCACGGTGCTAGGGCAATTGGCCGACAGCGAATACCCGGTGCGTGGCGCTCACCCAAAGAGTTGGTGGGGATTGAAGCCACTGAGCACCAGCGCCCCGGTGGTTCCCGCCGATCAACCGCTGCGCGTGTCACCCTCAAAGGTCGAGACCCTGGTGAAGTCGCCGCTGAACTGGTTTGTGCAAAGCGCCGGGGGAGAAGCGGCGCATGACTTCGCCGCTTCCCTGGGCACCTTGATTCACTCCATCGCCGAAGAGCACCCGGAGGCCAGCGGAAGCGAATACTCGAAAATACTTGAACAGCGTTGGCCGGAGCTGGAAAAGCTCCCGAATTGGGAGGGGCAGCGCGACTTTGACCGAGCCGAAGAGATGCTCAAAAAACTCGCGCAATACAGCATCGCCATGCGCGCCTCCGGGCGTGAACTGCGAGCAAGAGAACTCTCCTTCGAGGTAGACGTTCCGCAGGAAGGCAAGAATATCCAGCTGCGTGGCGTCATCGACCGGGTGGAAGCCGACGCCCACGGCAAGGCCACGGTGGTGGATCTGAAAACCGGTGGCAAAGCGCCAACGCTCAAAGACACCGAAACCCACCCGCAGCTGGCCGTCTACCAGACCGCGGTGCAGCTCGGTGCATTGCAAAAACACGATGAAACCTCCGCGCTTTCCAGCGAACCAGCCGGAGCGTCGCTAGTCTACGTCGGCACCCCGACGAAGTCGGCAACCCTGCGGGATCAGCCGGCCATCGGCGAAGAAACCTGGGCGCGGGAGCTGATTCTCGAAGCGGCCGAGCTGATGGGCGAATCCGAATTCACCACCCGGCACACCATTGGCTCCGAAGGCCTGCGCGGATCATGCACGCTGCCCGAAATCTGCCCATTGTGCGAGCAAGGACGACAGGTCACCGAACCATGAGCAACATTCGATTCACCCCGCAGGAACTTTCCGAAGCCCTGGGGGAGCAGTTCCCGCCAACCGCGCAGCAGGCCGAGATCATCTGTGCCCCGCTGGAGCCCATGCTGGTCATTGCCGGCGCGGGTTCCGGCAAGACGAAGACCATGGCGGACAAGGTGGTGTGGCTCGTCGCCAACGGGCTAGTTCGCCCGGAAGAAATCCTCGGCGTGACGTTCACGCGCAAGGCAGCGGGCGAACTTTCCGCACGCATTCGAGCCAAGATCGCGCAGCTAGTGGCCACGGGGCTGCTCGGTGAAGAGGAAACCAGAGACTTCCTGGACCCGGCGGTATCCACCTACCATTCCTATGCCAATACCCTGGTGCAGGACTACGGACTTCGTCTGGGGATCGAAGAAGACACGGTCTTGCTCGGTGCGGCGCAATCCTGGCAACTGGCCCATCAGGTGTTGGAGAGCTATACCGGAAACTATGAGCATCTCGGCTCGGCGACCAGCACGCTGATCGACGCAATCGTCTCGTTCAGCTCAGAATCCTCGGAGCATCTGGTATCCCCGCCGCAGGCCCAGCAATGGCTCGACAACCTCATTGCCGAAGTTTCTGCCATACCGATGCAGGCGGACAAGGAAAAGAAGCGGACCGTTGCGGCGCAGAACATGATCGACCGGCTCGCCTCCCGCGCGACCATCGCCGAGCTGGCCCAGGAATACGCCCTGTCCAAGGCGAAGCTCGGGGTTATGGACTACGGCGATCTGGTCTCCCACGCGGCGCATATTGCGCAAGAAGTTCCGGCCGCGGCGCTCGCCGAGCGCACCAGCCACAAGGTGGTGCTGCTTGATGAATTCCAGGACACCTCGCATGCCCAGATGGTGCTGTTCTCGCAACTCTACGGGGACGGCCACCCGGTGACCGCGGTGGGGGACCCCAACCAATCCATCTACGGATTCCGCGGTGCCAGCGCCGGTCAGCTATTCCGCTTCCCCCAGGAATTCCCCCTTGTGCGCGAATCGGGCAGAGAAGTTGCCCATGTCAAGCACCTCACGGTGGCATGGCGGAATACCGTGAACGTCTTGGACGCGGCAAACCAGATTACCGCCGGCGGACAGGAACCGGCGATTGGACCGGTCTCCGTCAAGCCGCTTGAACCCTCGGCTTTTGCACAGCCTGGCCGGGTAGTGCTCAATCGCTGCGCGAGCGTCCGCGAGGAAGCCGAACGGATCGCAGACCTCATTGTGGCTGAAAATCGCCAGGGCATCGGCGCCGAGCACAAGACCAGCGCGGTGCTCAGCCGCAACCGGGCGAACCTCTCGGTGATGGGCGAGGTACTAGGCGAACGGGGCATCGCCTATCAGCTGGTGGGGCTTTCCGGGCTGCTGAGCACCCCGGAGCTCACCGACCTCGTGTCCTGCTTGCACGTGCTGGTGGATCCGCTGCGCTCGGAAAAGCTGATGCGCTTGCTTGCAGGCGCCAGATGGCGTCTGGGCGCCGCCGATCTCGCAGCATTCGCCGATTGGTCGCGTTCGCTGGCCCGGCGCCGGGAGCGCGGGCTGAATCCCGAACTGGACTCCGCCGAACCGCTCACCCAGAATCAAAGCACGGAGGAGGCGGCCCGCGCGGAGCTCAACGACGCTGCAAGCCTGATCGAGGCGCTGGATTATCTTCCGCCGGCCGGCTGGACGAGCTCCGATGGCCGGCGTTTGTCGAATACCGGCTATGAACGGCTCGAAGCGCTGCGGTCCGAACTGCGGCAATTGCGATTGATTGCCAACGATGATTTGGAAGCGTTGATTCGAGAAGTCGAACGCGCCATGAATCTGGACATCGAGGTGGCTGCCAGACCGTGGATTGCCGCGGACAAATATCGGGTGAATCTGGATGCCTTCGCCGATGTGGTGCGCGAATATTGCCGCAATGCCCCGCGCGTGGAGCTGGCGGGTTTCCTCATGTGGCTTGAACAGGCCGCCGAAAAGGAAAAGGGGCTCCCGCTGCCCTCCGATGACGCGGACCCGCTGGCGGTTCAGTTATTGACTATTCATGCCTCGAAGGGGCTCGAATGGGACATCGTCGCGGTGATGTCTTTGAACGAGGGGGTCTTTCCGGGAGCCAAATCCGATCGTTGGACCAGCGGCGATAAGGCGCTGCCTTGGCCGTTACGCGGAGATGCCGGCGATTTGCCGCAGTGGGATACCGACCAACCGGCGCTGAAGGAACTGATCGAAGCCGAATCGATCTTCAAAGATCGGGTGGACGACCATCATATTGCCGAAGAACGCCGCCTCGCCTACGTGGCAGTCACCAGGGCTAAATCATTGCTGATCTGTTCAAGCAGCATCTGGTCCGGATCGCGCTCCAAGCCTTGTGAACCTTCGGTCTTCATGAATGCGCTGCTGCCGCTGGCCGAAGGGGAGAAGCCCCGCGCCGAAATTGGAGTGTGGGTTGAAAACGATCAGGGGCCGGAGGAAAATCCGGTGCGCTCCCAACCGATGGAGGCACGCTGGCCGTATGATCCGCTTGACGGGCCGGTCATTACCGGCGCCGTGCAAAAGTCACCGCACCCCTATTCTCGTCGTGAGGTGCTCGCTGAGCTTGCCGAAGATGTTGTTGCCGCCAGGGCGAAGAGCCCAATGCTGACCGGCTTCGGGGAGCATTGGAAGGACGAATCCGAGAGGTTGTTGGCGCAACGCGAATTCCTCAACAACCGCGAACGAGTCATCGCGGCACCCGAGCATGTGCGGGCCTCATTATTCGTTGAACTTGCCGAAGACCCTGTGGAGGTGCTGGAGAACCTGCGCCGTCCCGTTCCGCGCCGCCCCGGCCTGGCTGCCCGGCGAGGTACCGCATTCCACGCCTGGATCGAGGAATTCTACGAACAAACACAGATGCTTGACCTCGGCGAGATCGTGGAGCCAGCGGACCGGTATATTGACGACGTGCTGGATCTTGCATCGATGAAGGAAGCGTTCCTGGCCAGCGAATGGGCCGAACGCCAACCGGCATATGTTGAGGTGCCGCTGGAAACACGTGTGGGCCCGGTGGCGGTGCGCGGGCGCATCGATGCCGTCTTCCAGCTTGAAGATGGCACCTGGTTGCTGCTGGACTGGAAAACCGGAAGGGTGCCCAGCGGCAAGGACCTGAAGAGCAAATTGGTCCAGCTTGCGGTCTACCGTCTGGGCTGGTCCCGCCTGCACGGGATCCCGCTGGAACGGATTCAGGCCGCGTTCTACTACGTTGGCGCTGGCATTACGATTCACGCCGAGTATCTGGCATCCGAAGAAGAACTTGAATCCATGATTGCCGGGGCATTCGAAAACCTGGCGGAGCAGGCCGAAGCGGAAGCTACGAAGTAGTTTCTTCCTTGGAGTCGGTGCCTTCAACGGGCGCCGACTCGCTTGGCTTCGCATCCGGTGCAGAGGTATTTCCCGAATCTTCCTTCGCCGCATCCGCGGGCGAAGCGCTGCCTGCGGCCGCCGCGTCGCCGGTGTGCTGCGCCGCGGTGGACTGCACGCCAGCTTCATCGGGAACGGCGGAGACTGCTGGAGGCTTGGGCGTGCTGTCGGCCGGTGCTGCATCGGTTTCCAGTTCGTCCTCAACGGAAAGCTGTGTAACCTTTGAAGAGTTAATTCCCGGAGCGCTCGCCTTCGGCGCTACGTCAGGTGTCGCAGCCGGAGCCGATACCGGAGCGGCCAGCGGGCGCGGAGCCTCCACCACGGACAGCGGCTCTCCGCCGTACTCGGCGATATTCGTATCCAGTTCCTGCAGCATTTCTTCGGCGTCCGCGATGCGTTCGGTGTCTTTGCTGTCCAGGGACTTGACCAGCCACTGGGCGAGCGCGAATTCCGCAGCCAGCGCAGCACGGCGCATGATGTGCGGATCCGCTGAGTTGCCGCGAGCCTCCACATAGGCGGCGAAAACTCGTTCGCTGAAGCTCTGGTCATCAATGGCGGAGAGCCAGGCGAAGTCGTCGGCGGGGTCGCCCACATGCAGGTCGGTCCAGCCTTTGACAGCGGTAATGCTTGAGTGTGAAACCTGCAGCTGCTCTTCATCGAAGTCACCATGGACCACCGTGGCGTTAAAGCGCCACAGCGACACATCTTCCATGGCGTGCTCCCAACGCCGCAGCAGGCCGCTGGGCACCCGGCCCGTCGCGGCGGCGGTGTCCAGCTCGTTGAGCTTGCGCTGGCGAACTTCATCGGCGGTGTAGGTCGGCAATCCGGCTACTTCGACCGAATCATCGGGAATCTGGTGGATCGCCGCCATGCACTGGCCCAGGGCCACCGCAAGCTTGCTTCCCTCCTCGACTAGTTCTTCGAGGGTGGGAACCCGTCCGGGAAGATCTTTATACACGAAGGTGCGCAAGGGGCCTTGACGCACCGTTCCGGCGACAGAGGGCAGGGCGAACGGAAGCGCGGCCCTGACCTTGGCCGAAAAAGCGCGCAAGGCGGAAAGCTCCGCTTCCAGACGCATACTCGCTTCGTCGTGGCGCGGCGAGCGTACGCGCCAGCGGTGTTTTTGGGAGTCTACGATGAGTGCCGAATCGAAGTTTTCTGCATCATCGGACAACGCGGCGAACCTTACCGGGGTCAATCCCGGCACGGCGGCGGTGGCAATTGCGGCGAGTTCCATGGCAGAGCGTTTCACATCCTCCACCGTATGCGAGAACCGGCGTTTCTTTCGTTAATGACGCACGGAAGATGGCTTGTTTCAACGCACATGACGGCAGATGCGATTTAGATCATTCGCAATTGTTTTCACCGTGGAGCCAAACCAAGCCAGTGCTCAGCGAATTGCACTAGGTTAGGAGTATGGCGTTGGCAGAAAAATATCGATTACCACTCACCTCATTGAGCTTCGCACGATCCGTGTATGAGCGTCCGGTGACCGAGCATGACCAGCCTGACCTGCTACCACAGGTCATGGCCAACCCGCAGAGTCGAGTGATGCTGCTTTCTGAACGTGGTGCAGCGCTCAACGGCGAATCGTTGTTTTTGATCCCGGGCCCGGACTATCAGGCGTCCGGGAAAGAAAAATTCGTCTACCTTGGCCGTGACAAGCAGCACTTATTTGTTCTGGCCATTGTCGACTCCTCGGTGCTTGACGAACAGACCGAGTCATCATGGACCTCGCTGCGAGACGCGTTTAATGTTCTTGATGCGGCTCAGGCCGAGTTGTTTGTTGAGGCCCAGGCAATAGCCAACTGGAGACGCAACGAAGTGTTCTGCCCCCGGTGCGGTTCCGAACTTCGTTCCTCCACCTCCGGGTGGGTGCAACGCTGCGTGGACAATGGCCATGAGCTGTTCCCGCGCACCGACCCGGCGGTGATCGCCGCCATCGTTGATTCCGAAGATCGTCTGCTGCTCGGTGCCAACAGCACGTTCAAATCCAAGATGTACTCGGTCCTAGCTGGTTTTGTCGAGGCAGGAGAGTCACTTGAGTCTGCGGTGCGTCGAGAGATCTTTGAGGAATCAGGGGTACACGTAGGCGATGTTGCCTACCGCGGATCCCAGCCGTGGCCAATGCCGCGCTCGCTCATGCTGGGCTTCACCGGCGAGGCGCTGAGCACGCAGCTGGTACCTGACGGCGCCGAAATACTTGACCTGCGCTGGTTCACCCGCGAACAACTCGGCTCTGAATTGAGCGCCGGCACCCTGCAAATTCCGCGCGGTATTTCCATCGCACACGCACTGATCCGTAACTGGTACGGAGAAGCCCTCCCGGAGGCCCCAAGCAAGTGACCGAGCAAGAAAATATACCGGCCCCCGATCTTTTGGCAGGGCTCGACGCCGAACAGCGGCTGGCGGCCGAGACTCTGAGCGGCCCAATATGCATCCTTGCCGGTGCCGGGACCGGCAAGACCCGAGCCATCACACACCGGATAGCCCACGGTGTGCATACCGGGGTCTACAACCCGACCAGCGTGCTGGCCCTGACCTTCACGACCCGTGCCGCATCCGAGATGCGCACCCGGCTTCGCCTGCTGGGGGCGCCAGGCGTCCAGACCCGGACATTCCACGCCGCTGCACTTCGACAGCTGCAGTACTTCTGGCCGCAGTCGGTCGGTGGGACGTTGCCGAACTTGGTGGAGCACAAGGCGCCGCTCATCGCTGAATCCGCGCGCCGACTTCGAATTTCGAGCGACCGCGCCATGGTGCGCGACCTTGCCTCCGAAATCGAATGGGCCAAGGTATCGATGCATTCTCCCGAAAGCTACGCCAAGGTCGCGGCCACCCGAGATCTGCCCAACGGTCTGGAACCGGTGAGCATGGCACGCATCTTCCAAACCTATGAGGAACTCAAAGACGACCGCAGCGTGATCGACTTTGAAGATGTTTTGCTGCTTACCAGCGCAATTCTTGAAGAAGACGAGAAAGTTGCCGCCAACGTCAGGTCCCAGTATCGACATTTCGTGGTGGATGAGTACCAGGATGTTTCGCCGCTGCAACAGCGGCTGCTCGATCTGTGGCTCGGTGGGCGTGACGAACTGTGTGTGGTGGGCGATGCCTCCCAGACGATCTATTCGTTCACCGGTGCCCGGCCTGACTACCTGTTGAACTTCGGAACGCGATTCCCCGAAGCAACTGTCGTCAAGCTCGTGCGTGACTACCGTTCGACACCCGAGGTGGTGAATCTGGCGAATAAGGTGTTGTCCACGCGCCGGATAGAAACTTCGATGCCTGATCCGACGGTCATTTGGCCAGAACCCTTGGAACTCATTGCCCAGCGCGAGCATGGACCTAGTCCTGAATTTTTCGAGGCTGCCGACGATGAACAGGAAGCGGATGAGGTTGCACAACGCATCAAGGCGCTAGTCAAAGACGGGCAAGACGTCTCTGAAATTTCGGTGCTGTACCGCACCAACGGTCAGTCTCAAGCGTTTGAACAAGCGCTCACGGCGCACGGAATTTCCTACGTCATGCGCGGCGCCGAACGTTTTTTCTCGAGGCGTGAAGTCAAGGAGGGAATGCTTGCACTCCGCGCTGCACTAAATGTTGCAGGGGACATATCGGTACCTCAGCTGGTGCGCGATGTGCTCTCCTCGCACGGGTATGCTCCGGAAGCGCCCACCGGCAGCACCGGTGCGGTACGCCAACGGTGGGAGTCGTTATCCGCCCTCGTGCGTCTGGCCGACGATCTGGTTGCAGGCAAAGGCGACCAGGGGCACGAAGTGACCTTGCACGATGTGGTCCGCGAACTTGAAGAACGCGCGGCGACACAACATGCGCCGACCTTGGACGGCGTCACGCTCGCGTCCTTCCACGCGGCGAAGGGCCTGGAATGGGACGTTGTTTTCTTGGCTGGCCTCAGCGAGGGACTTGTACCGATCACCTATGCCAAGGACCAGGCTGGCTACGATGAAGAACGCCGGCTGCTCTACGTAGGAATTACTCGTGCGCGCATACGTCTGTATCTGTCGTGGTCCTTAGCCCGGACTCCGGGTGGTCGGGCGCACCGATATCCGTCAAGATTCCTAGACGGGATTAAATCTGTGCGGCAGGCCAGCAGCCGGCAACAAGCACCGGTTCGCCGCAAGCAGCAGAAACTCACGCCTTCCGTTTGCGCCGGTTGCGGATCATTTTTGACCACTGCGAAGGAGCGGAAGCTCAAACGATGTTCCTCCTGCCCCGCCGCGTACGACGAAGCGCTCTTTGAGCAGCTGCGGAGCTGGCGAGCCTCGGTGGCCCAAAGCAATTCGATTCCCGCATTTGTGATTTTCACCGACGCGACGCTCATGGCGATCTCGGAGCACCGACCGACTTCGGTCCAAGGGCTGGCCAAAATCTCAGGAGTGGGGCGCAGCAAACTTGAACGCTACGGTGAAGCGGTGCTGGCTGTTTTGACGGATTATCAAGGCTAGTTGTCGACAGCTCGCAGGGAACGGAAAATCGGTGCACCTAAGGGGCTCTATGGTGAGCTCGTAACCGATAAACCATCGCAATCCTGTGAAGGATAGAAGTGGAGGCACCCGATGCCGGCATACCCTCAGACCGTTGATTTTATCGCTGCGGATGACATCCCGGTCCGTATCGTACGTTCGAGCAAACGAAAGAAGACCATCTCCTCGCAATGGCGCGAGGACCGGTTGGTCGTTCAGGTGCCCGCGGCACTTAATGAAAGCACGGAGCGCGCATTCGTGGACGAGATGCTCAAGAAATACCGCCAGCGTAAGAGCCGTCAATCGGCGGCCGCCACCGAGGAATCGTTGATGGAACGGGCCGCATATTTGGACCTAAAGTATCTGGATGGACTGGCTAATCCGGTATCGGTGCGTTGGGTCAATAATCAAAATAAACGGTGGGGTTCTGCCACCCCAATCCAGCGAACCATCCGACTTTCCGCCAAACTGAAGTATGCCCCGAATTGGGTGCAAGACTATGTTTTGGTCCATGAGCTAGTCCATTTGGCAACGCCGGGCCAAGGACACGGAAAAAGGTTCCAGGATCTGCTCGACCGGTTCGAAAGAAGAGCCGAAGCGGACCAGTATCTCGCCGGATTCAGTGCAGGTTTCCGCGCACATGCCAAAGAAAACGGAGAGTCCGATACCGAAACTGGCGGATTTGACGATCTCGACGACGAATGACCTGCGAGTTTGAGCTCCGCTCCAACGAAAAGTAAGGGGTCTAAGCAGCTCAAGCTGCTTAGACCCCTTACTTGCATCAGAACTTGTTGTTAGTTCTTCGGATCGTCTGGATTAGAATCCTCAGGGCTTTCGACTTCAGGTTCCGGATTATCGAATCCGCCATCGAGTAGCTTGCCTAGTGCGGCGTCAAACTCGTCATATTCAGATGCAGCCGACACTCGGCGCTTTGTAAAGCCCGCCGGATCGCTGAGATCTTCGGCCGTAGGCATCAAATCAGGGTGATCCCAAATAGCATCTCGGCCCTCGGTACCACGTTCCTCATGGAGGTGTTCCCAGAGGGCCGCAGCCTCGCGAAGCTTGCGCGGACGCAATTCCAAGCCGACCAGCGAAGCAAATGCTGATTCAGCAGGACCACCGGAGGCACGGCGACGGCGCATGGTTTCTCGAAGGTGAGCTGCGAATGGCAAGTTAGCGGCCGCGAGCGACACAACGTGGTCGACCCAACCTTCGATCAGTGCCAGCGTCAGTTCGAGATTTTCAAGTGCCTTTTCTTGCTGGCCTGTGCGCTCGGGCGTAAACAGCCCTTCGCCGAGCAGTTCTTGCAGGTTCTCCGGGTTTGACGGATCGATACCGCGAACTGCTTCTTCGACCCGTGACATATCGATGTGAATGCCACGTGAGTAAGACTCGACCGCACCGATGAGTTTAGAAGAAAGCCACGGAACCCGATTGAATAGCCGTGCGTGAGCGTGCTCGCGCAGAATAACGTAGAGCAGCACTTCCTGCTCGGGGATTTCCAACCCTTCGCCAAAGTTGGCGACGTTGGCGGCGACCAGGCCGGGTGTCGTTCCTGCCAGCGGCAACCCGATATCGGTGCCTCCAAGCACATCCTTGGCTAAGCCGCCCAGGGCAGTTCCGAGCTGCATTCCAAACATGCTGGAACCAAGATTCCGGAACATCGCATCGGAGTTGCCGAGCATGCCCTTCATCTCTTCGGGGATCTGGTCCTTCATTGCGCTGGTGATTGCACGGGTCACGGATTCGGCCACCGGTTCGGTGACTTTCTTCCAAACACCCAGAGTTTTGTCGTACCAGCGTTTGCGAGTCCAAACTTCGGTAGCTTCGCCCTTGGACTCAAAAGCCGTGGCGTTATTGAGCCACAGGTCGGCCAGATAGGAAGCGTCGACAATGGCGCTTTTGCGCGAGTCAGAAACTTCGGGGTCTTCGCCGGCATACGCCTGAAGCGCGGTATCCGAAGCGAGCTTCCAATTGACCGGCCCTTCGGAGGCATTGTTCTGCATCATTGCCGACATCATCGCTTGTGCCTGCTGCATCATTTGCTGCATAGCGGCGGGATCCTGGGAACCCATCGCTTCGCGAAGCTGAGGCGGGAGATCGTTTGGGTCGAAACTGCCACCGAAGAGCTGTGAGAACATCGCTGACATTGGATCCTGCGGATTGTTTTCGTCGTCGTCACCGTCGGGTCGGTTATTCGGAGGGTTCTGTGCCATGTCATTAAAAGTACCCCCTACGCCTGAGAGTTCACATCGATGCAAGCCTGAGTTCGCTTTCGGCACATCGAATACTCCTTATAGCTGATGAAGTTCTGCATGGGCATTCAGTAGGCTAGAGGGGGTGGCGTTTGTGAAAGCGCTCCTGAAATATTTTTGAGCGGCGGGAGCAAGATCAGTGCACGAACAGGAACCATCATCCACGAAGGATGCGAATCCGATTTCGGGCACGCAAGTTTCTGGTTCCAAGCCCGTGAAAACCACGATCGCAGGGACACTAGCCCTGCTGCTGGTCGGTCTGATCCTCTTCTTACCCACCAACTTTGTGGTGCGTACACCCGGACCCGTGCTGAACACGCTGGGGGAGTACGAAGGCAAGGAACTCATCACCATCGACGGTGCCAAGAGCTTTCAGTCCGACAGCATTTTGGACATGACGACCATTTACGTTCAGGGCGGTGGGCAGAATCGGGTGTCCACCCCGGTGATTCTCGAAGCGCTATTTAATCCGAACAAGGATATCGTCCCAGAAGAGACCATGATCCCGCGTGGAGTCACTAGCGAAGAACGTGGCGCGGCCAACGATTCGATGATGGTTTCTTCACAAGAATTGTCGGTTGCCGCAGCCATGAATGAGCTGGGGCACGAATATTCCACCTGGTTGGAAGTCGCGGATTTCTCTACAGATACCAATAGAGATTCATTAAAGCCAGGAGATAGGTTACTGGGCTTCGACGGGAAACCAGTTTCCAACTTGGAAGACTTGAAGGCAGACCTCAATGAGCGTGGAGATCAGCCAAGCACGATGACGGTTCGCAGGGCTACAGGTGAGGGTGAGCCGAAGGAGACTGAGGTCAGCGTCACTACTTCAGCCAATGCAGAGGGCTCGCGCCAGCTTGGGGTCTACTTGAGCACCGCCTTTGATTTTCCAATCGACGTGAAATTTGGCGTGGAAGAGGTCGGCGGCCCGAGTGCCGGCATGATGTTCGCATTGGCCATCATCGACCGGTTGACCGAAGGCTCACTGGCGGGAGAACACCATATTGCCGGGACCGGAGAGATTACCGCCGAGGGCGAAGTCGGGCCTATCGGAGGGATCGCCCAGAAGATGGTCGCCGCGAAGGCGGATGGTGCGACGGTCTTCCTTGCGCCGTCTGAGAATTGCTCGGATGTCAGGGGACGCGTGCCGATAGGGCTAAATGTCGTCAAGGTGGGCACGCTTCATGAAGCACGGCAGGCGTTGGCAAAAATTGAGCAAGGCGCGGACCCTACCACGTTGGAATCCTGCTCATAGATCCGCTCGACACCGTTCATACAACTAGGTGTCTGAAGCTTAGTAAGTACAGTGATAGATATACGAGTTCTGGCGTTAGCAAAGGCGTGCGGGACATTTAGGTAAGGAATGAATAGTGTCATACGGATCGGATAGTCCGTTCGGGGGTCCACCGAGACCCCAAGGGCCGCAACAACCTTCTAAGCCCGCAAATAAGAAGGCGTCTCCACTGACGCTGACGGTATTTGCGGTGGTCATCTTGGTGGCCGTGTTTGTCTTCCTCTCGAACTTCTACGCAGATATCCTCTGGTTCAACCAGCTGGGATTCTCGGAAGTCTATTGGACCGAGCGCATCGCCAAACTCATCATCTTCTTCATCGCGTTGGTCTTGATGGCGGTGCCGATGTGGTTCTCTATGCGCAGTGCGTACAAGCATCGTCCTGTCTACGCACCGGAGACGAGTCGTCCAGACTCCATGTCCCGTTACCAAGCGCAGCTTGAACCGGTTCGCCGTTTCCTCATGATCGGCATTCCTGCAGTGGTGGGTTTGTTCTCCGCCATCGCGGTAGCCGGACAATGGCAGACCATTATGTTGTTCCTCAACCGGGTTCCATTCGGATCCACCGATCCGCAGTTCAATATGGACCTGGGATTCTTTATCTTCACCCTGCCGTTCATCGGATTGATCACCGGATTCTTGATTTCGGTGGTTCTGCTCGGCGGTGTTGCAGGATTGCTGACTCATTACCTCTACGGTGGCATTCGCGTCGAAGAACGCGGCGGCATCACGGTGGGCAAGGCTGCCCGCGTGCATACCGCAGTGGTCGTGGCAGTGTTCCTGCTACTCCAGGCGGTCAACTTCTGGATTTCTCAATACGAGACGCTTAACAATCAGTCCGGGCGCGTAGCCGGTGCACTGTACAAAGACGTTCACGCGGTCATTCCTGCACGGATGATTCTGGCAATTGTCGCAATTCTGATCGCAGTTACCTTCGTGATTGCGGCGTTCAACGGTCGCTGGCGCTTGCCACTGATTGGTACTGCAATGCTCGTGGTGACGATGATCGTCGCCGGCGGCGTTTACCCATTCCTGGTACAGCAGTACCAAGTAGTTCCGTCGCAGCGTACGTTGGAACGCGACTATATTGATCGAAATATCCAGATGACGCGTGAGGCCTTTGGGTTGGACGATGTCGAAGTCACTCCGTACGACGCCAAGGTCAGCACCGAGAAGAACGCGCTGGCCCAGGAAACGGAAACTACGGCGAATATTCGCTTGTTGGATCCCAACTTGGTTTCTGCCGCGTTTGCGCAGCTGCAGCAGTTCCGTGGGTACTACACCTTCCCCGAAACTTTGAATGTCGACCGTTACGAGATCGACGGACAAGTCGAAGATACGGTCATTGCCGCACGTGAAGTCAACGTCAACCCCAATGACACCTGGGTGAACCAGCACATTACCTACACCCACGGTTACGGGCTGGTTGCTGCTTACGGTAACCGCGTAGCTGCCGGTGGCCGCCCCGACTTTATGCTCGGAGGCATTCCGTCCACCGGTGATTTGATCACCGAAGAGGATTACGAGCCGCGCATTTACTTCGGTGAGAGCTCACCTGAGTATTCGGTAGTTGGCGGCCCGGAAGGCTGGACCGATCAGGAGCTTGACCGTCCAAGCGCTGGTGGCGAGGGTGAAGACACCCGCTACACTTTCCAGGGAGAGGGCGGCCCTAACGTAGGCAACCTGTTCAACCGTGTTGTGTTCGCGTTGAAGTTCGCTTCTACGGACCTGTTGCTCTCCAACGCGGTCAACGATGAATCACAGATTCTGTACGACCGTAACCCGCGCGATCGCGTGAGCAAGGTTGCCCCGTACCTGACGCTCGATTCGAGTGCCTACCCGGCAATTATCGATGGACGAGTCAAATGGATCGTCGATGGTTACACCACCTCAAATGATTTCCCCTATGCACAGCAACAGCAGATCGAATCGGCTGTTTCCGACTCGCTGACTAACGCTTCAGATTTCGATCGGTTATCGGGTCGCGTGAACTATATGCGTAACTCGGTCAAGGCTACCGTTGACGCCTATGACGGCAAGGTTGATCTGTACGCGTGGGATACCGAAGATCCAATCTTGCAGGCTTGGCAAAAGGTCTTCCCTACTGCCGTCCAGCCGTTGGATAACATTTCCGGGGATCTGATGGAGCACGTGCGTTACCCGGAAGATATGTTCAAGGTTCAGCGCGAAGTCCTCACGACTTACCACGTTGATGATCCCGACGCGTTCTACGAGTCCAATGACGCGTGGGCGGTGCCAGATGATCCGACCTCTTCAACTCAGGGTGTGAAGCAGCCTCCGTACTTCCTGTCGTTGAAGATGCCAACTCAAGATGCGGCATCATTCTCGCTGACTTCCACCTTCATTCCACAGGCAGCAGCCAACGGGCAGCAGCGTAACGTGTTGTTCGGCTTCCTATCTGCGAACGCAGACGCGGGCAGTGAAGATGGCGTGAAGGCTGACGAGTACGGCAAGCTTCGCTTGTTGGAGCTGCCTCGCGATACGGCAGTACCTGGCCCAGGCCAGGCGCAGCAGAACTTCGATACCAATCCGCGTGTGACCACAGAGCTGAACCTGTTGCGCCAGGGCGCGTCCGAGGTGAAGAGCGGTAACCTGCTCTCGCTGCCAGTGGGTGGCGGCATCCTCTACGTTCAGCCGGTATATGTTCAGTCCTCGGGCCAGACCAGTTATCCAACCTTGCGTAAGGTGCTAGTTGCCTTCGGCGACCAGGTTGGCTTCGCGGATACGCTCTCAGAAGCTCTCGACGAGGTCTTTGGCGGCGATTCGGGTGCCGTCACCGGTGAGAACGGCGATGGTGCGACACCGGAAGAACAGCCGGGGGAGAGCGAACAGCCTTCGCAGTCTGAAACCCAGAAGCTAACGGATGCTCTGGATGCTGCCAATGCAGCGATCCAGAAGTCTGATGACGCTTTGAAGGCTGGCGACTTCGCAGCCTACGGCGAAGCGCAGAAGGAACTTCAGGATGCGCTGAGCCGTGCATTGGAAGCTGACGCTGCCATCAACGGCGAAGCTGCCCCGGAAGGTGAAGTCCAGACTAGCTCCGAAGCCCCGGAAGCTCCGAGCGAGTCCGCTGAGCCTAACGACGCCAATAACGGATAGCTATCTCCGTAGGCTGAGCCCCGATTTGCATTTCGCTCCGCGATGATGAAGAATAGTCTAGTCATCGCGGGGTGGAGCAGTTCGGTAGCTCGCCGGGCTCATAACCCGGAGGTCATAGGTTCAAATCCTATCCCCGCCACTTATGGGACAAGTCGAGAATGATTCGGCGATGACCAAGCGAAATCCCCCAGTCTGCGGACTGGGGGATTTTGCTTTTCAGCGGCTTAAATAAGGATCGTCTTGTAAACGCTTCGTACGCGCCCGAATGATGAATTTGAGTAGCCGGGCGCCCAGCGAGGCTAAGCGGGGTTCGGCGCCATGCTCACTGCCGCACAGCGGTGCGGTGACGCAGTATGCACGCGACTAAGGTAGCACCTCTGATAGGCCGCACTGGCCCTTGGCGGTTCGTGGCCACATCGATTCGGTTCATTGGTTGAAGTTGAGCCCTAGGGCAGGTAGGAATCCAGATGCTAGCTGTGCCACGCTATAGGCCTTCGACTTCAACGGATTGACTCTCCGAAGCGACCAGTCGGCAACAACGTTTTCCGTAATGTGCCTATTGCACGACCAAATGCGGTTCGGACGATCAGCGGTAACTACGAGCAAGAAGCAGAAGCTTTTAGTGCAACCTCCCGGACGTAGATTCGCCTTGTGACTAAGGACATGTCAGCTCAATTAGGCATGAGGTTTATGAGTTGGTAATGTTGTATTTACCGACGCGGGGTGGAGCAGTTCGGTAGCTCGCCGGGCTCATAACCCGGAGGTCATAGGTTCAAATCCTATCCCCGCCACAGAGAAAAAGTGGAGATCCGAATGGATCTCCACTTTTGTTTTAAATCATCAACTGGTGATCCTGCGCTATAGCCGGTCGGGTAGTTTCCCCAAGCCGCGGGCACTAGCGGCGCCGCCGCGTTCAGGCCTTCGAGGCGGACATGAGACGGACTTCGAAAGCAACCTGCATGGGGTCCAAAAACCTCGATCTCGCCTGATAGTGGGTTGATTTGTAAGCTCCTACAGAGAATTCCATACCGACGAAGATGGCCCGCGGGCCCTTGGGCCGACTAAGGCCTCACCTGCCGTCGCGACGAGATGAGCTGAGGAAATCAGTTTGGGATAGTGGCTGCTGAGTCGATTGAACTGTTCTGCGTTCTGGGATTATGGGACAGCTGATTGCGGCGGCCAAGTGCGATTCCTTGAAGCCTGCATTCAGCGATAGAAAAGTGCTGGGCTCGGCCACTTGGATTAACCCTCGTTCAATGAATTCCCATTTGGCAGTTGATCCGCCCCAGGACTTCCGCATTCAAATCAATTTTCCAGGCATGGAGACCCCTTTGATTTTCGCCCCTTCGGCCCACGTAGCACCCCTGTGATGCACGACATGCTCTCTCGATTCGCTATACGGTTTACGAGTTGGTAATGTTGTATTTACCGACGCGGGGTGGAGCAGTTCGGTAGCTCGCCGGGCTCATAACCCGGAGGTCATAGGTTCAAATCCTATCCCCGCCACAGAGAAAAAGTGGAGATCCGAATGGATCTCCACTTTTGTTTTAACTCTGTTTTAACTCACGGAACTGAACGAAAAGAAGGGCGCCGGAACGGAAATATTTCTGGCCCGGCGCCCTTTTGCATTCCGGTGAGCTTAGCTCTCCAAGGCTCCGGTCTGGTTGGCCTTCAGAGCCGCAAGGCGAGCCTCAACCTCGGTTTGCTCACCAAGATCCTCCAAGGACTCAAACTGAGCGTCCAGACTGGACGAGGCGAGTTCGGAAGCACCGATCACCTTGGCCTCTTCACGGCGGATCTTTTCCTCGAACCGGCTGATCTCGCTGGTCGGATCCATGAGATTCACGGACTTGACGGCTTCATTGACCTGGTTCTGTGCATGGGCAGCCTTGGAACGCGCGATCAACTCGTCGCGCTTGCTGACAAGCTCAATGCGCTTTTCCTTCATCTGGTTCAAGCCGGTCTTGAGCTTCTCAACGGTTTCACGCTGCGAGTTGATGGTCGGGTTAGCGGATTTCATCTCGCTTTCGGACTGCATCTGACGCTGGATCGCTACCTTGGCCAAATTATCAAATTTGGCGGCGTTGGTTGAGTCGGCAACTGCGCGGAATTCATCAGCCTTATTGGAAGCGGCGAGTGCTTTGGTGCCCCACTCACTGACCGCCTGTTCGTCTTCGCGGTAGTCATCTTCCAGCATGCGCAGGTTACCAATGGTCTGCGCCACAGCCTGTTCGGCTTCGGCAATGTTGTCGGTGTAATCGCGGACCATCTGGTCCATCATCTTCTCAGGATCTTCGGCTGAATCCAGAATGGCGTTGATGTTTGCTTTTGCCAGCTGGGCAACGCGTCCGAAAAGTGACTGCTTGGTCATGGTTTGACCTTTCTATACGAAATAGTTCTACTGAAATTTGAGTACTACTTGGGAAAACCGCGTAACTCTAGAAACTACCGCCGGCTCCGCCGCCGAATCCTCCACCACCTCCGCCGCCGAATCCGCCGCCGAATCCTCCGCCACCGCCGCCAAAACCGCCGAAGCCGCCGCCGCCGAAGAATCCGCCGTCACCACCGTGATTGCCTCCGCCACGGTTTCCGCCGCCGAGGATCGAATCGATCAAGATGCCGCCGAGAACGGCGCCACCGATCCCGTCAAACATGCCGCCACGACCACGGTTTCCGCCGCCGAAGCCGCCCATACCACCGTCGCCGCCGAATCCGTTGACATCCTGCTCAGCCATGCGTGCTGCCTGGTCTGCAAGCTGCACCGCCCGCTGCGCGGCAGCCACCGCCTCGGTGGGGCTCTGTGCCGCTTGGCTTAGTGCCTGGTCATAAGAGCGCTGCGCTTCGGCCAGACGAGTACGGGCCGAAGAACGCACGCCACCACGGCGGGCACGAATGTAATCTTCCGTGCCCTGAATGCGCGATGCCGCCGTATTCAACAGCGACTGAAGCTGATCTCGCGCCACGCGATCCTGCTCGGCCCGGTCGCGTAGCGTGCCCAAGGCGGTGGCTAGCGGTTTAGTCGATTCGTCGAGGGCCGAGATCAAGGCCAATGGGTTGTGCTTGCCACCGCGCAATGCCTGCTGGATGTTGCCTAGGGTACTCTCCACCCCGGCGATGGGACCTGCAAGATTCGGTTGAGTGCCGTTGGCAACGAGCGCCTTGGCCTGCGCCAGATCCCGGGCGGCCATGGCGACAGCTGATTCTAAATCAGCATCGGCTTGACGGAGCGAGGCGGCCGATTTGGTGATAGCTTCGAGGAGCACTTCGGCTTGGTCATGAGCCTCTTCAGCATTCTGGATGAGAAGTGCTGCGCCGGAGCGATCTGTTTCGAGCTTCTCGCGCGCTTGCTTCAGCACTGAGGCTGCGAAAGTTAGTCGTTCCGAAGCTTGCTCAGCGTTATCGGTAATCTGCGAGACGGCGCTTTCATCGTATTTCGAAGTCAGTCCCTCGAGTTCGGACACCCGCTGAGAAAGCCGCTGGGCTAGCGGTTCCTTTTCTGCAGCAACCTCATTGATTCGGGACTCTGCGTTCTGTTCCAACTGGCGAAGATTTTTGAATTCGGCGGCGTGCTCTTGCAAGGTGTCATTGACTTGGCCGCAACGATTGATAATTTCACCGAGCCATGAACGTTGCTCTTCTTCGGTGTCGGGGATGTGATCATCGAGCTGTTGCTGCAGTCGGAAGGACTCAACCAGATGGGTCTTGGCCTCGATGAGGTCCGTAGAAAAGACCTTGATGGCATCTGGGCCGTACTGAGCTTCAGCGAAACCGAGTTCTTGCTCAGAAGATCGAATGGAATCGTCTGCCGCGACCAGCAACTGGTCAGCCTGCAAACGTAGCTTTTCCAGCGACTCAAGCTGCTGGGGCTGATGACCGTTGAGATTGCCGTGGTTCTGCGGAAGCTGGTTGATCTTCTTCTTGCTGCGCCGCGATAGCATCACGTAGGCGCCCACTGCCACGCCGCCAACAAGCAACAGAACCCAGAAGATGCCGCCACCGGAGCCGGACGAGCCGCTAGCGCTTCCACCCTCGGTTACATTTGAGATGCCTTCAATTGCTCCTTCGGCGGCTCCTGCCCAATCTAGTTGGCCGAGAGTCGGAGAGATATGTTCTGCATAGATGTCTTGAGCCGAGGCATTCAGCGGTCCATTTTGATGGCCGGCAAACCGCGCTTGCCGCTGATCGGTGGCAACGACCAGAATGGCATCCGAGCTACCCATATTTTTCGTGCTCGCAACTTCTTGCATCCACTGGCTAGGATCCGAGGGATTGGTAAATTCATCGACGTAGACAACAAAGAGACTGATTCCAGTCTCGTCTCGAAGCTCTTTAATGTCGTTTTCGAGATTGCTTTCATCGCCACCGAGCACCTGCGCGTTGTCGACAACGAAGTCGCCAGGTGGAATGGTGACAGGGGGCTCTGCAAAAGCTGGTGCAGACGCTCCCAGCGATAATGCCGCCACCGTTAATGCTGCAGCAGTGACTCGCCGCGCTTTGGAAATCATTGTCGTCCTCACCTGAATTACCGAATCGAACTAATAATTTGACCACTCGTCCGACCACGTTTACCTGCGACTACTTTCACAGCTCAATTTGATTCTATTTGCACGGCAACACAGCGTCCATGCTATTCAGCTGCCAGAATAGTTAACTCACAGCTTGCGCAAAGTCATCCCTCGCAACTGCCACAGTTCGACCCTGAATAATAAGACTCAAGAGATCCGATATTCGAAAGAGGCATGAAGATGAGCCAGACACCGGATGAACCACGAAACAATAAAACGGGTGAACCAGAACAGCCGAAAGATATCGCCCAGACTCCGGGCCATGCTGAGGAACCTCGCGTGAATATTCCGGAACCCCGGTCGTCGTCGGATGCCGGCGAGACACGTAGCTATGACCGGGTATGCCCCGCGTCTAGCAAGGAGGAGCAGCCGACCGACGTCTATTCACGTGCCCAGTACTCCACCGAGGAGCAGCCGGAAACAGGGATCTACGGTCAAGGATCCACCGAGCACACTGCGCAGCCCGGACAATCCTATGCAGCCGGAGCATACGGCCATTCCGGACAGCAACATGAGAACTACCCGGTTCCGCCAGAGCGCGCACCGAAAAAGAAGTTCGCAGGCAGCACGCTGATCGCCGGCATGGTGGCTGCGGCACTTATCGGTGGCGTCACCGCGGCGGGCACCACCTACTTCATGGCCGGCGGGAATGATTTGGGCGGTTCCTCGGTGCAGACTCCACAAAATGGTGTGGTGATCAACAATCCGAACTCCGTCACAGAGGTTACTGCGGCGGCAGCGAAAGCTTCGCCTAGCGTGGTCACCATCGAAGCTTCCGGTAGTGGCTCAAGCGGTTCGGGTTCCGGAATTATTCTGGATACCGAAGGCCATATATTGACCAACACCCACGTGGTCACGCTGGGAGGAGAAACCGGCGACCCAACGCTTACCGTTCGCTTGAGCGATGGCAAGGTGCATCAGGCCACGCTCGTTGGCACCGATCCGCTCTCAGATCTTGCAGTCATCAAGGTTGATGCGCCGAACCTCGTGCCTGCGACCCTGGGGAAATCCTCCGAGCTAAACGTTGGCGACACCGCGGTAGCAATCGGTGCGCCTCTTGGTCTGAGCGGAACCGTCACCGACGGCATTGTCTCCACGCTTAACCGCACCATTTCGGTGGCATCTTCCGCAGTGCCGGAACAAAATGCGCAGCAAGAGGGCGAAGATGGCGGCGGAAGCCAGTTCAACTTCCAATTCCCAGGCATGCCCGAAGGGCAGGACCAGTCCAGGCAAGGCTCGATCTACATCAACGTGATGCAAACCGACGCAGCGATTAACCATGGCAACTCCGGCGGCGCGCTGGTAAACAACAAGGGCGAAATTATTGGCGTGAACGTCGCCATTGCTTCTGGCGGGGCCGGTGGTGAAGATTCCGGTTCGATTGGTGTAGGGTTCGCGATTCCTGTGGATTACGCACAGCGTATCGCTCAGGAACTGATCGCCAATGGCAAGGCCACCCATGGTCTGCTGGGCGCGACGGTACAAGCGCAGGGCGCTTCGACTGGTTCGAACGCTTCGCAGTTCAGCGTTGGTGCAGCGATCCGGGAGATCTCACCGAATTCGGCGGCCGAGGAAGCCGGTTTGAAATCCGGAGACATCATCACTGGCGTCAACGGACGAGCAATCCAGGATTCCCAGACCTTGACTGCCGCAATTCGAGAGGTGCCAGCTGGCGGCCAAGCCGAGATCACCTACACCCGGAATGGTGCCGAAAACAAAGTATCAGCGACGGTTGGGTCTCTGGAATAGGACGAATAGATGCAAGCAAAGTGACGTACCGCAGGATTCTGCGGTACGTCACTTTTGATTTGGGCCCAAAATCGAGGTACGCCGAGGATCTCGATACGATAGAGATCAACACTCCAGCCCGCGGTCAATGACCAATTTTCGGTCCGAAAACCAGAGGGCCACGAGACGCCTTGCCAATACCCTGCCCCGGCAGCCACAGAGATTTGACGATGCCAAGCATGATTGATCCGAACAACTTCATTAACTCAGCTACCCAGCGGGTGCTGGCTTTTGCAGCGCACCCTGACGATTTAGATTTCGGCGCAGCCGGAACCGTAGCCGCAATGACTTCCGCGGGGGTAGAGGTGCAGTACTGCATTATGACCGATGGCGACGCTGGCGGTTTTGACGACCGTGACCCTGCTGAGACGGTTCGCTTGCGCCACGAAGAGCAACGAGTTGCGGCAGCCCGAGTTGGTGTCAGCACCGTGCACTTCATGGGAGAGCGCGATGGATATCTGGAACCAAGCCACGATGTCATGCGTCAGGTGGTTCGACTGATCCGTCAGGTGCGCCCGCAAATAGTTATGGCCATGCACACGGAACGCAACTGGGACCGCATCCAGCGTTCGCACCCGGACCATCTTGCCTGCGGCGAAGCGGTAACCCGTGCTATCTACCCTGCAGTCGAAAACCCGTTCGCCTATCCTGAGCTGCTCGCGGAAGAAGGACTGGAGGCCTACAAGCTACCTTGGCTATGGTTATATGGGGCCCCCAAGGAACGCGAAAACGGTTTTGTGAACATCACCGAGTTCTTTGGGCAGAAGATGGATGCCTTGCGAGCCCATTTCACCCAGCACCCCGACGTCGAGGCGATGGAGAAATTTGTACTCGAGCAGTGCCGAGCGAATGGCGTACGCGCGAACATGCCTTCCGACGAGCTAGCGGAAGGTTTCCACCTGGTGGCCGTGAACGCCGATGACACGATCGCAGGATTCTGACTTAATTACGGGTTAAAGCAATTCGGTGCGGTTCCCCTTTTGGGGAACCGCACCGAATACGTCTGATGAATGCTAGTTTATCGACTGAGAACTCATCGCTAGCTGGTTAAGCTGCGGGTTCTTCCGATTGGCCTAGCGGCAGGTCCACCGAGGCCTCGGTGTCTTCCGACGGTGAAGCGGGTATCTCTGAACCTTCCACGGTGATATGTACCGCGAGAACATCGTCGATGGGTGAGAGCCCGCCCTTGGCGTCTTCTCCCGAGGTCTTGCTCACTACGCTGATGCCGCCTTCTTCATGCACGGCCCAAACAACGTACTGTTCAGAATCATCAAGTGGTGGCAGAGCGGTCAGTTCAACGCCTAGCGCATTCTCCTGCTTGGAAGTACTGATGGTCGCCTGACCGCCGCTATTGAGTTCAACAACCTCTGTGAGCACATCATCGGCCTTTGCGGCTTTAGAAGATTTCGTTTCGCTATTGAGCAAGGAAAACGTCACGAGGGCCAAGACGACCACGATTACCAAACCAATCACTGCGAAGATCCAGCGTTTTGGCCGTGCGCTCCGTTCCGCACGAGAGCTGTGGGCCACTTGACTGACTAGGTCCAGACCCAGATTTTCGTCCTGAGGCTCGTCGCGGTGCTGCGAAGGGCTACCGTTCATTGTTTTGGAATCTCCCGAGAAGTCGTCGGTTTTGTCGGATGCACGCCTGCGCGAACATACTCAAAAGCTTACTTTATAAAGATTGGGTAAAGCTGTGTACTTGGCCCAATTGGGCTGGTACTTTAGGCTCCGGCGAACCCATTTTGCCGCCAAGCCTCAAAGGCGACGACGGAAGCGGCATTGGCAAGGTTCAGCGATCGGCGTCCCGGCAACATCGGCAGACGGACCAGATCGGTCACCCGTTCGTGGGATTTATCTGCGGCACTAAGGCCCACCGATTCCTTGCCGAACATGAGAATGTCACCTGGGACATAGTCCAGCTCGGTATACAGCGTGTCGCCTTCGGAACTGAACGCAAAAACACGCCCCTCGCCTAGCGAAGCGAGGGCTTCGTCCAGGTTTTCGTGAACGGTGACCACCGCTAGATCGTGGTAGTCCAATCCCGCACGACGCAGGTTGGCGTCCTCAAAGTTGAAGCCCAAGGGCTTCACCAAATGAAGTTCGGCACCGGTGATTGCGGCTAGGCGGATGGCATTCCCGGAGTTGCCGGGAATTTCGGGAGCATTGAAAAGAATACGGAACACATCTAACAGTTTAAGCACTCGGAGCAGTAAAACTGGTAATCAGTACATTCCGCCTAAGACTCGGGCCAGTACCGAACGGTCAACAATGTTCGGGGAGGGGCCTGATCCGAGGAAAAGTTTCAGTTCGCGGATGAGCCCTGCCGCATTGAGCACGTTGGGCGTAGAGGCCAGCGTCGGATCGGCTCTGCGGTGATATTCGATGACCGGCTCATGGGGATTGCCCTGGCTGGAAAGGACCAACGTAAAGGCAACGACGTTCATCTGCATAAATGCGCGTTGCATCCCGGTGATGTTCAAGGCCGGGGGCTGAGTCATTTTATTTCCATGACGCAATACGTTCCCATCAAATGCGTAGTAGCCCTCGGGAAGCGTCATCGTGTTGACGATCGCCATACGATACCCGGCGGTCAGCACATGGTCGTAGTGTCCGCCGCCGGGTGCTTGCAAACCGTTGACCAGCCGGGCCGCAGGCAGCACATTGAGCACGTTTTTGCTGAGCATGCTGATCGTCTGTGCTTCTCGGGTAAGCCTGGAACGGGAATTGAACAGCCCGCGCTTTCGTGGCTCACCATGGCTTCGTTGAACCGAGTGGGCCCGATCCAGCAAATTAAAGGAGTCGTCATCGAGACGAGGGACGTATTCGGTAGCTAACTGGGCCTTGGGCTGTTGCGGTGAGGTGCGCAGCTTTTCATCGTACTGGCGGGCGGAAGCTCCGGCGCGTGGTGCTTGACCGGGGGACTGGAATGACCGATCAAAGCTTGAACGGCTTCGATCATCCGACAGTGTCTGAAATGCCTGTTGGACGTCTTTGAACTCATCAGCGCTGCCACCGAGGTCAGGGTGCGACGCGCGAGCAGCCTTCCGATAAGCAACCTTGATCTCTTCGAAAGTTGCCGTCCGGGGCACGCCAAGAATTTCGTAGGGACTTGGCGAACTCATGATACGGACGAATCCTCTCGGTTAAGGCAATTTCCCACGGCTGGTGCCGCGCGGTTCTGTGCCAATTAGAACATTTTACCTTCCATGATTGGGAGTTGGCTTTTCAAACCCGAGCGTTTGCTGGGTATTCTCTATCTTTATGGTGCCATCCGTGAAATATCAGCACATTCGCATAGTCTTCCATCCGAGCTCAGGCAGGGGATTGGCGATGCGACGTGTCGAAGAGCTGGAAGCTCGGCTCAAGGCGCACGGGCTTCACGCAGAGCGATTGAACACCGCGCATCTCCATGGGCGGGAATTCGGAGAAGCCTTGGCAGCAGCCGATGCCGTAGTAGTCATCGGCGGCGATGGATTAATACACCACGCCATCCAGGATCTTGCAGGGAAGAACATACCGATGGGGATCATTCCGGCAGGCAGCGGCAACGACACCTGGCGAATGTACGGCGCCCGATCGGTGGAGGAAACGATCCAGCAGGTGGTTCTCTTTCTGGCCGGAGGGGCAGCAGGGACCCCGATCGATTTGCTCCAGCTGCGATTTGCCAATGATCTGCCACGAACTACGCTTGCCGTGGGTGCGGTGTCGTGGGGAATTGAGGGACGTGTTAACGGACGAGCCAATGGTTTGCCACGTCGCTTAGGCGCGCTGCGCTATATTCTCGGACTGCTGCTGTGCATCCCCGAACTTCGCGCGTACCCCACCGAAATTCAGGCGCAAGGGCTTGACTACAAGGGGTCGGTCTTTGCAGCAAGTATTACGAATATCAAGTCGCTCGGCGGTGGGATTAAGCTTTTCCCGCAGGCAGACTACGCAGATGGATTCGCCGATATCGTGCTGGTGAAGGGCCCGCGATTGCTACCGGTGCTGCCTTTTATAGGACATATTCTGCGCGGAAAAACTCACCGGCACCAATTGTCCAGCCGGAGCACACGCGTAGCTGTGCGAACCAGGCAGGAAAGTTATGCGGATGGGGAACTTATTGGCCAGGGTGATTTTGAGCTGACCGTGCTCCACGGGGCGCTGAGCCTTATTCCAGGCGCCGATAATCGCAAAAAAGCATAGATTCTTCCTCGAACAGCGAATGGATTTTCATCGCTCGGGCCGCCTGCCGTGGACCATGCGCTATGCGCTGCCCAGACCCCGCCAACAGCATCGGCGAATAGCTCACGCACATCGAGTCGAGACAATCGGCGGCGATGAATTGGCCAAGCAAATGCGGGCCGCCCTCGGCATGAATGAAACCCAGCCCTCTGGATAGCAGCTCGGCAACGATTTCCTGCGGGTCGCAACCCCGATCTGCCTCGGCAACCTCAACCAATTCGACATGCGAAGCGAAGCGATTGCGGTGTTCCTCGGTGAGCTGAACGCTGGTGAAGACCAGCACCGGGACGGGGCTTAGCGTGAACACCTCGTCATCGGGCTCCAGATGAAGCCCGTGAGAAACGATCGCCAGGACCGGTTGCGCGGACAAGCCCCGGGCCTCACGCCAGGAAATGTCCTCATCGCCGATCAGCGCCCCCGCGTATCCTTCGGCGCGGACGGTGCCGGCACCGACCAGGATGACGTCTGCCAAGCGTCGCAACAAACCAAAGATCCGCCGATCGCCTGCGCTTCCCAACCCGCCGGACAGCCCATCGCGCTGGGCGCTGCCGTCAATACTTGAAACGAAGTTGAAACGCACAAAGGGGCGTTGCGACGCGGCGTAGCGCGCCAAGAGGTAGGTATCGTCAACTTCGGGTTTGTTGCTGGGTAGTAGTTCACGCATGGCTCGGTTCCTATCGGCTGGCTTCACGTTCTGGATGAGCTGGGGGATTGACTTCGCCCATGTTGTGGATCTGGTAGGCGGGGTCCCGCCACCCCTGTGCCGCTTCGATCAGCCGGACGGTTTGCACGGATTCGGCGATATTGTGCATCCGGATGATCCGCGCCCCTCCCAGCACGCACATGGTGGCCGCCACCATGGAACCGATGAGCCGCTCGGGTTTGGGCAGGTCCAAGGTTTCACCGATGAAATCCTTATTGGATACCGCCGCGAGGGCCGGGTATCCCAATGCGGCGATGGCCTCAAAATTCGCGGTCAGATCCAGAGTATGCCGGGTGTTCTTATTCAGGTCGTGTCCCGGATCAATGATGATCTTTGACGCGTGGATTCCTGAGTCCAGTGCCAGCTCGACCTTTTGCGCCAGATAGTCGCGCACTTCGGCAACCACATCCTGGTACTGCGGGCGGGGGTAGATGGTGCGTGGTTTCGCCAACGAATGAGTCAGCACCAGATGCACATTATTCCGGGCGACAACTTGAGCCATCTCGGGGTAGGCCAGCCCGGTGGTGTCGTTGATGACATCCGCTCCGGCATTGATCGCGGCTTGGGCAACTTCCGGGAGGAACGTGTCGGCGGAAATCACCACATCACTTTGCTTGCGTACCGCCTCGATCACCGGAACCACACGAGCCGCTTCTTCCTCCCAGGGGAGCTCCGGTCCAGGCGAAAACGGTACGCCGCCGATATCAATCCAGTCCGCGCCGGCCTGCACCGCACGCATCGCCGAGGAGACGGCGTCGTCTAATCCGAAAGTGGACCCGGCATCGTAGAAAGAATCCGGGGTGCGGTTGATCACTGCCATCACCGCGATGGTCCGCGAGAAATCTATGCTCCGACGCGAAAAGTGGTGCATCGGAACCTGCAACTCGGGTAAAAACATCGACCTGGTCTCCCTTGATTCGCGGTCGTGCCGCTGCACATTGCTTTGTTCATTCATATCACCCGCTCGCGAGCTGATGCGGGATATGTCTGGATGCTGGTTAGGCTTGTACTATGCAGTTTTCCCATGTCTCAGCCACCCAGGGCCAATGGATCATTGATTCCTGTGCCACCGCCGACCCGCTGACGGTAGTCGCGCAAGTGCCCGTGGGTTACGAACGCTACGCGCGGATCTTGCATCCGGCCTATGACGAGTTTGACCAGCCGGTGAAGTGGGGGACCGTGGCTAGCAGCCGCGACCATATCCTCACCGCAGCAGATCTCTTCGAAACTGTCGCCGGCTGGGATGCCCAGGGCAACCCGGCAGCCGAGGATGCCTGGGAAGAAACCGACCTGCCGGTAGACGAGTTGCCTGTAGAGCAGTGGCAGGCGCTGGTGAAGCAGCTCCGCGCGGCAACTGAGCAGGAAAAGTTCGTGGTCGGTCTTTGGGGAGGCTATGCCTTCATTGAAGGCGGCGAACGCATCCAGATCGAGAACGAACCCGATCCGAAGCTCAGCGACGAAGAAAACCAGGCCGCTCACGCCGCTGCGCTCGCCGAGGCACAACGTCCTGCCTTCGCCCCGGAGGTGCTCACGACGCCGGCGCTGGAATTAGGCGGAGGCTACCGAAACTACCGGCTCTTCGAAGTGGATGGCGAATTTCTGGCTCAGCCGCTTTGGGCGACGACGGTCGAAGGTCCGCAGCGTCAACGCCCGGCCTTGGCTTTTCCCGAAGACCGCAGCTGGTTGCTGTCTACCGAACCTTATGATGACTGCACGCTAATCGGTGGCTCGGCCGAGCTTATCGAGGCCATTTTGCGCGATCCGATGCTGGAAGCCATTGAAGTCGGGCAATTCACACGTATTGGCCATTCAAACTAGGCAGGGAAAGCTCGTACCATTAAGACGATGACTAATTCCGCCGTATACCTCGATCACGCGGCAACGACCGACCTCAATCCGGCGGCGTTGTCGGCCATGACCGAGCAATTCGCTAGCACCGGCAACCCCTCCTCGTTGCACGGTGCCGGTCGCCGCGCCAACCGCGTGGTCGACGAAGCACGCACGAAGATCGCCGGGGTGGCAGCGGCTCATCCAACCGAAGTGATCTTTACCTCCGGCGGAACCGAATCCGATAACTTGGCGCTCAAGGGCCTGTTCTGGAATCGGACAGAGAAGAACCCGGAAGCTCGCAGCATTTTGGTGGCTGGAATTGAACACCATGCGGTGCTGGACACCGTGGCCTGGCTCGAAACCCACGAAAACGCAACGCTTCTATGGATGCCGGTCGACGCCGACGGCGTGCTGGATCTGCAGGCGGCCGAAGAGCTCATCGAGGCGAACCATGAGCGGATCGCGTTGGGCACCCTCATGTGGGCCAACAACGAGGTGGGCACCATTGAGCCGATTGCCGCTTTCGTGGCCCTGGCCGCTAAGTACCAGATCCCGGTGCATTCGGACGCGGTACAGGCCTTCGGCACCGTATCTACTGATTTTGCGGCGAGCGGTCTGGCAACCATGGCCATCAGCGCCCATAAGCTAGGCGGCCCGGTAGGGATCGGTGGCTTGCTGGTACGCCGCGACATTGTCCTGATGCCCGTCCAGCACGGTGGTGGACATGAACGCAAACTCCGCTCTGGCACCTTGAATGCGGCGGCGGCGGCAGGGTTTGCGGCGGCGGCAACCGCAGTCCATGCCAATTTGGATGCCGAGAGCAAACGGCTCAGCGAACTTCGCGACTATGCGGTGCAGCAGATCGCGCAAAGCATCCCCGAAGCGATGCTCAACGGTCCACGCGATGCGCTGAATGAGGGCGCGCGGCTACCGGGAAACCTGCATTTCACCTTCCCAGAATGCGAGGGGGACTCCTTATTGTTCCTCTTGGACATGTTTGGGATTGCTTCCTCCACCGGTTCTGCCTGTACCGCGGGCGTGCCGCAACCCTCGCACGTATTGGTGTCCATGGGCAGGGATGCGCGGAGCGCACGAAGTGTGCAACGCTTCACGTTGGGGCATACATCCACGCGTGAAGACGTTGACATACTTTTAGAGGCGCTGCCCGAAGCCTATCAACGGGCAAAGAAGGCCGGCATGGCGGCAGACGAAAGCAGCATTCACACAGCAGGGACGGGTTTTACACGATGAAGGTACTAGCAGCGATGTCCGGCGGCGTCGATTCGGCAGTCGCCGCAGCACGTGCGGTTGAAGCCGGGCACGACGTAGTCGGAGTCCACCTGGCGCTCTCTCGCATGCCCGGGACCCTGCGCACCGGTTCGCGCGGCTGTTGCACGGTGGAGGACTCCAACGACGCATGGCGCGCCTGCGACAAACTGGGCATCCCATACTACGTCTGGGACTTCTCCGATCGGTTTGCCGAGGACGTGGTCCAGGACTTTGTCGATGAATATGAGGCCGGACGCACCCCCAACCCGTGCATGCGCTGCAACGAAAAGATCAAATTCGCCGCATTGCTGGAGAAAGCTTTGGCGCTGGGCTTCGACGCGGTCTGCACCGGCCACTACGCCAAGGTATTGCGCGACGAAACGGGCAATCCGGAATTGCACCGCGCGGCGGACTGGGCCAAGGATCAGTCCTACGTGCTCGGCGTGCTCACCCACCAGCAGCTGGAGCACTGCATGTTCCCGCTGGCGGAGACCCCGTCCAAGGCCGAGGTGCGCGCCGAGGCGGAAGCTCGCGGGCTCACCGTGGCCAATAAGCCAGATAGCTATGACATCTGCTTCATTCCCGATGGGGATACGCGTGGCTGGCTCGCCGAGCGTATCGAAATGAAGCCGGGCGACATCGTCGATCAAGACGGAAATCAGCTCGGCGAGCACGAGGGTGCGCAGGCATTCACCGTGGGCCAACGCAAGGGCCTGCGCTTGGGGCGCCCCGCATCCGACGGAAAGCCGCGCTTCGTTCTGGAAATCCGCCCGAAGGAGAACAAAGTGATCGTCGGGCCCGAGGCTTTGCTTGCAGTCGATGAGCTGCGCGGCATCCGGATATCCTGGGCCGGAGTGCCGATTCCGGAGGTGCTCACCGGCGAAGAATTCGATTGCATGGTGCAGGTTCGGGCACATGGTGATCCGGTGACCGCCAAGGCGCGCATGGAGCGTGCCGACGGGTCCGAGGTTTTGGTCGTTCAGCTTCCCGAGGGGATGCGAGGTGTCGCACCGGGCCAGACCATGGTGGTTTACCAAGAAACCCGTGTACTGGGCCAGGCTACGATCGATTCGGCCCGGTCTTCAGCATGGGACCCGGCTTCGGTGCTCTAGCGTTCCCAAAGCACCTCTCGGCGTCTACAAAAATTAGATAGGTCGGCCCGAGAATCCACAAGGATTCTCGGGCCGACCTATCTAATTTTGAGTTTCCGTCGGCTATTCGTTGCCTTCGTCGACAATGCCGAACATGCGTGCGGAAATGTCTTGGTATTCCACCCGGGTCTGTCCCGTCTCCAGTTTCGGAAGCTGGGCGGGGGAATGGATGGCGCAGTGCACGAAGTCGAAGTTCGGCCACCACTTCTTGGGGCGTTCGTATTCGTCTTGTCCGCACACGATACAGGTCAGGTGGACCCAAACCGGGCGGCTGCCGGCTTTACGATTGGCCCGCGACTGGACCAGCCAGGCCGGCGGGTTTGCATTGAGCTCGGCAAATTCTTTTTCGCTCATTCGCGAAGGGACGCCATGGCGCTTGGCCATTTCCATGGGAATATCCAACGCAATAGCTGCGTCTCTACGTGTCATCATCGTCTCCAAGCCTAGAGTACGGGGGCATTCTTAGGTATATGTCATTGCTCTCGCGGCATTAGAAAGCTTCCAATGGCGAAGTCCAGATCACTGGGGAATGCGGCATGGGTCTCACTTTCTGCGCCGAAACCGGAGAATTCATTCGCCTTTCGTGAGCTCCATCACTTAGGCTGTATGAAGCATGTGCTAACTATCACTCCGCATGTTCTACGACAGAGAAGGATTGCTCATGGCCAGCAAAAAGAACGGTATGCGACTCGCAGCTGCCGTTATCGGTATTTCCGCCATCGCGCTGACCGGTTGTACCGGTCCGTCATCAAATGACTCGGGCGGCGACGGATCCGGTGAAGCCAGCAGTGCCCCCATCACCTTGGGCACAACCGATAAAGTAACGTCGCTTGACCCAGCGGCCTCTTACGACAATGGCTCGTTTATGGTCATGAACCAGATCTACCCGTTTGTGCTGAACTCGGAACCGGGCAGCCCAGACCCATCCAACGACTTGGCCGAGTCGGCCGAGTACACCAGCCCTACCGAATTCACCGTTAAGTTGAAGCCGGGATTGAAGTGGGCCAACGGAAATGATCTCGATTCGAAGGATGTAAAGTTCTCCTTCGACCGCCAACTGGAGATCGCGGACCCCAACGGCCCATCATCACTGTTGGGAAACATGGAATCGGTTGAAGCTCCGGACGCCACCACCGTGGTCTTCAAGCTCAAGGTTGCCGAGGACCAGACCTTCCCGCAGGTGCTCACCTCGCCAGTTGGCCCCATCGTCGACGACGAGGTCTTCCCGGCCGACAAGGTTCTCGATGACCAGGAGATCGTGGATGCCAAAGCCTTTGGCGGCCAGTACATCATCGATTCCTACAACAAGAACAACCTGATCTCCTTCACGGAAAATGAAGCCTACCAGGGTGTGCTCGGTGCGCCGGCCAACTCGAAGGCAGCGATCAAGTACTACGCGGATGCCAACAACCTCAAGCTCGAGGTGCAGCAGAACAAGATTGACGTTGCCTGGCGCTCGCTGACCCCAACGGACATCGAAGACCTGGGCAACGAAGAGAGCCTCAGCGTCCACAAGGGCCCGGGTGGCGAACTTCGCTACGTCGTCTTCAACTTCGACTCGATGCCGTACGGTGCAAAGACCGACGACGCCGATAAGGCCAAGTCCCTGGCGGTACGCCAGGCAGCCGCGCATCTGGTAGACCGCCAGGCGATCGCCACAAACGTCTACAAGGACACCTTCACTCCTGCATATTCGTATGTTCCACAGGGATTCACCGGAGCTATCGAACCGCTGAAGGATATGTACGGCACCGATGGCAAGCCAGATGCTGCCAAGGCCAAGAAGGCCCTGGAAGACGCTGGTGTGGAGACCCCGGTGAAGCTCGCGCTGCAGTACAACCCTGATCACTACGGACCGAACTCGGGTGACGAGTACGCGCTGGTGGAAAAGCAGCTCGAAGCCGATGGCCTGTTCGACGTTGACTTGAAGTCGACCGAGTGGGTTACCTACCAGAAGCAGCGCGTCACCGACTATCCCGCCTACCAGCTGGGCTGGTTCCCGGACTACTCGGACGCCGACAACTACCTGTCCCCGTTCTTCGCCACCGAGAACTTCCTGTCGAACGGCTACGAGAACGCGGAGGTCGATTCGCTGATCTCCGAGCAGCGCGGCCAGTCCGATGTTGCAGAGCGTACCGCCTCGATCGAGGAGCTGCAGCGAATGGTCGCCGAAGACCTGTCCACCTTGCCACTCTTGCAAGGCTCGCAGGTTGCCGTGGCCGGTAAGGACGTTCAGGGTGTCGAAAAGACCCTGGACGCATCATTCAAGTTCCGCCTCGGTGTGCTGAGCAAGTAATCTCGGCGGCACCGTAAGTACACCGAAGACCAGGGGATCTACCTCAAGTGCAGAACTTCGTGCACCACAGGTAGATCCCCTTGGCATGTCCATTTCGGACCATGCGCCAAAATTCTGATCCTGATACTAAGGACAAAAGATGACAATCACGTCGCAAACGGGCGAAACTCACAGCCCGGCACCTGCGCGCAAGCCAGCGAAGCAGCAGGGCGGAGGATTCCTCCGCTATCTGATTACCCGCTTCCTGCTGATCATTCCCACCGTTTTCATCCTCATCACGGTGGTCTTCTTCCTCATGCGCGTAACCGGTGACCCGATTACCGCTGCCATGGGTGGACGTCTAACTCCAGACCAATTGGCCATACGAATTCATGAGGCCGGCTATGACCGCCCGGTCCTCATCCAGTACATCGAATACCTAGGCCAGGTGTTCACCGGAAATCTCGGACGCACCATGAGCGATAACCGTGCGGTCACCGAGGTCTTGGTGACCTATGGTGCAGCTACCCTAGAACTTGCGGTTAACGCGGTACTCGTCGCGTTGCTTGTGGGCATCCCCTTGGGCCTGGTCGCAGCGAAATTCCGTGACCGTTACCCGGATGCGGTCCTGCGCATCCTGGCAATCCTCTCCTATGCAACCCCGGTCTTCTTCGCCGGCCTGCTGCTCAAGCTGATCTTCGGGGTATGGCTGGATTGGCTCCCGATCAGTGGCCGTGCCGATTGGCAGACCGAACTTGCGCTGACCGGGCTGCAAAACCCTTCGGGCATTTATTGGCTGGATGCCCTGCGCAGCGGCAACCTGAACGCCTTCGGCGACGTAGCCGCCCACGCGGTGCTCCCGGCCTTGGCCTTGGGCCTGCTGACCGGTGGGGTGTTCTTGCGTCTGGTGCGCACCAACGCGATTGGCACACTGGGACGAGAATATGTTGAAGCCGGACGTTCACGCGGCGTCAGCGAATTCCGCCTGGTTACCAAGCACGCCTACCGCCCGGCATTGATTCCCATCATCACCGTGATGGGATTGCAGATCGCCATGCTGCTCGGTGGCGCGGTGCTCACCGAAACCACCTTCGAGTGGGCCGGGCTCGGCTTCAAGCTGGCCGAGTACCTCACCGCCCGAGACTTCGTCGCGGTACAGGGCATTGTGGTGGTGCTGGCCATTATCGTGGCGGTCACCAACTTCATTGTTGACGTCCTTGCGGCCCTGATCGACCCGAGAGTCAGGTACTAATCATGAGCATCCCTTCGATTGCCTCGGCCCGGAAGTCCTGGTTCGCCCGGCTTCCGGTCGTTTCACACCTGCGCATGTCCTCTGGCCTCCAGCGCGGCATGCTGATCGCCGGCCTTGCACTTTCGGCGCTGTTCATTATCTCGGCCCTCTTCGCGCCGTTGATTGCTCCCTTTGATTTCGCCCAATCAGCAGATACGTCCGGCGACTTCCCGCGCCAGGCGGCTCCCGATGACAAGTTCATTTGGGGGACCACCGTCACCGGCTACGATGTCTTCTCCCGCACCATGTACGGTGCGCGAACTGCGATTTGGGTGATTATCGCTGCGGTGCTGATGTCGCTGTTCGTCGGCGTGCTGTTGGGCCTGATCTCCGGTTACCTCGGTGGCTGGTTTGACCGCATCATGGTGGTGCTCGCCGACGCGATCTACGCATTCCCGTCGCTGCTGCTGGCCATCGTGATGTCCATCGTCATCTCACAGGGTCAATCGAGCCTCTGGGGCGGGATCATGGCGGCGGCGATATCGATTACCGTGGTCTTCATCCCGCAATACTTCCGCGTGGTGCGCGCCGAGGTGATGCGCCTGAAAGCCGAACCTTTCGTAGAATCGGCGCAGGTGATCGGCGCCAGTCCGTGGCGCGTGATGACCACGCACCTATTGCGCAACTCGACGCGCACCTTGCCGTTGATCTTCACCCTGAACGCCACCGAGGCGCTGTTGACTCTTGCCGGCCTGGGCTTCCTCGGATTTGGCATCGAACCGACCGCCGCGTCCGAATGGGGCTTCGACCTGAACCGAGCGATGTCCGACGCGACCAGTGGCATCTGGTGGACCGGGCTGTTCCCCGGTCTTGCCATCGTGCTCACGGTCATGGGCTTGACTCTGGTTGGCGAATCGATGAATGACCTCAACGATCCACGGCTGCGTCGCTTCAGCCGCAAGAAGGCACAACGCATCACGCAGGCAGGAGTCGCACGGTGAGTAATAATCTGGAAACTGACATGAACGCCCCAGACGATGTGTTGCGCATCGAGAACCTGAACGTCGACTTTGTCACGGATGCCGGGGCCGTCCCTGCGGTCCGCGGCGTGGATTTGTCGGTCAAGCCAGGGGAGATCCTGGCCATCGTCGGCGAATCCGGATCGGGCAAGTCGGTGACCGCACGTACCGCCTTGGGGATCCTGGCAGAAAATGGTGCCTCGCATGGTGCTGTCTACCTGAAGGGCCAGAATATGCTGACCCTCCAGGGGGCCGCCTTGCGGGCGGCTCGCGGACGAGACGTTTCGATGATCTTTCAGGAGCCATCCACCGCACTGAATCCGGTGTACACCGTTGGCTGGCAAATCATGGAGGGCATCCGCGCGCATACCAAGTTGTCGAAAAAGGAAGCCAAGGCGCGCACCGTCGAGGCGATGCGCCAGGTAGGCATTCCGGATCCGGAACAACGCGTGGATTACTATCCGCACCAGTTCTCCGGCGGGCAGAAGCAGCGAGTGGTGATCGCCGCGGCGCTGGCGCTGGAACCCGAGTTGATCGTGGCCGATGAGCCGACCACCGCGCTGGATGTCACGGTGCAGGCCGAAATCCTGGCTCTGCTGCGGAACCTGCGCGATGAGCTGGGGACCGCAATTGTGATCATCACCCACAATATGGGCGTGGTGGCGGACATCGCGGACCGGGTCATAGTGATGAACCAAGGACAGATTGTCGAACAAGCGACTTCGCGTGAGCTGTTCGAGAACCCGCAGGACCAGTACACCAGAACGCTGCTGGCGGCCGTACCGCATCTGGGACGCAATTCGGCCTCTGCCGGCCTGGAAGAACGGCCCCACGCCCAAGCTGAAGTGCTCGTGGAGGCCAAGGGGCTGCGGGTGCATTTCCCCGGACGTCTCGGAGCTCCTGGATTCACCGCGGTGGACGGAGTGGATCTGAAGATTCACGCCGGTGAGGTTTATGGGCTGGTGGGCGAGTCGGGTTCTGGAAAAACAACCATCGGGCGCAGCATCGCCGGGCTCAATAGGATCACCGATGGTTCGCTGCAGGTGCTCGGCTATGAAATGGCGCAGTTCAAGGAACGCAGCTTCAAGCCGCTGCGCAAGCAGATCGGTTTTGTGTTCCAGGATCCCGCGGCGAGCTTCAACCCGCATCTGACCGTGGGGGAGTGCGTGGCCGAACCGCTGAACGTGCACCGAGAGCTGAACCCCTCACAGACAAGGTCAAAGGTCGCTGCGCTCTTGGAATCCGTGCAGCTGCCCGGCGGCTTTGCCGATCGCTACCCGCATGAGCTCTCTGGCGGCCAACGTCAGCGAGCTTCCTTGGCGCGGGCCTTGGCGCTGGAACCCAAGCTGCTGATCGCCGATGAGCCCACCAGCGCGCTGGACGTGTCGGTGCAGGCGAAGGTACTGGAACTATTCCGTGAATTGCAGGCGGAACTCGGATTCGCCGCCTTGTTCGTCTCCCACGACCTCGCAGTGGTTGACCTGTTGGCTTCTTGGGTGGGCGTCTTGTTCCGGGGGTCGTTGATCGAGGAGGGGCTAGGCTCCAAGGTGCTTTCCGCGCCGCAAAATGCCTACACCCAGCGTTTGATCGCCTCGCTGCCGGTTCCGGATCCTCGCGAACAAGCCGTGCGACGAAAGATCATTGAAGAATTGAACGGCGCCTAGCCTGGATTCCGGATTTTGCCCCGACATCCTTTTTCAGGTTGTCGGGGCAACGTCACTTAATGGGAAATACACGAGATGACCACGTAAACTAAACATCATGAGCGAGCCGAACACTACTGCCCCCATCGAGGAATTCGACCCGCATGCAAGTTCTCTGCCAGGGGAAGTTGAGCAAGAAGTCCTCGACGAGCTGTACGCCATCCGTGGAAGCATCGATAACTTCGATGCCCAGCTGGTCTATCTGCTTGCCGAACGTTTTAAGGCCACGCAACGCGTGGGTCTGCTCAAAGCACGTCATGACCTGCCGCCCAGCGACCTCAATCGTGAAAAGGCGCAGATTCAGCGCTTGCGCACATTGGCCCACGAGGCACACCTTGATCCGGAGTTTGCCGAGAAGTTTTTGAACTTCATCATCTCCGAGGTCATTCGCCACCACCAGAACATTTCGGACGCGCATAAAAATGACTGAAGCAAGTGACGATTTCGCCCGTTCGGATGTCTTCGTCACCTCGTTCTGCCAATTCCCCGGTCAAGATCCGTTGGAGATTCACAAGGTTATCCGCGGGGAACTAGGCGAGCCGAATCTGGCGGTTTTCCCGCAATTAGTGGACCGCGGTATGGGTTCCGATTCTCTGGGTCGAAGCGCCAGCATGGTCAGCGACCTCGGCTTTGACCTGCAACCGCATGGTTGGCGCATCGGGGTCACCGATGGGATTGATGCCCGTCGGGCGCGGAGCTTGTTGCGCAGCGACGAAAACCTCTTGGCTGATGTCATTGGCGCAGAGAAGACACCGGCGACGCGACTGAAGATTTCGACCCTTGGCCCGTGGTCATTGGCAGCCGGGCTCTACCTGCAACACGGCGAACGGGTTCTGATTGATCACGGGGCACGCCGTGATGTCTTGGAAGCTTATGCCGACGGGGTGAAGCAGCAGCTCCTGCGGATGCGCGGGAGCACCACCATTCGAAGATTTACGGTGCAGCTCGATGAGCCGCAGCTGCCCGCTGTGCTCGACGGCGCCTTGCCCACCGCCAGTGGATATCGCACCTTGCGCTCCATTCCGCGACAGGAGGTGCGCGAGGTTTACGCCCGGTTCGTGCAGACGCTTGCCGAGGTCGAAGGCACGCAAATAGTCGTTAATCTGCCTAGCTCTGATGAGTTGTGGATCAAACGCGTGGACATCCTGCATCAGGCCGGTGTGCATGGGTATGTGATCGATCCGGCGCGAATGGATCACCGCTCATGGGAGCGCGTCGCAGCTTTGGTAGAAACTGGGGCGCAGATTTACCTTCAGCTACTTGAACCGGGCAAACGTGCCCCGGGAGTTGTCGACGGAGTGAACAAAGTGCTACGGCCCTGGCGGCAGCTTGGCTTGCCGTTGACGCAGTTAGGCCAGCTAACTCTGATGCCTGCAGGCACGTTTGCCAACGCGAGTGCAAATCAGGTGGTTGAATGCCTGCAACATTTAACCGGTTATGCCCAAGCCTTGGAGCAAACGCGGGTTGACGCGTAGCGGAATACTTGATTTGTGCGGTCACAGCATGAAAATGAGGGTGTGTCATGTATCTTAGGAAGAGTGGGGAAAGTAAAAGTACCCGTATAGGCGACGTGGGTGACGCCACCGTTTTCGGTTTCAGGGGGATGTTGTATGAAGTTTCGGATTTTAGTCGTCGATGATGACGAGGCGTTGTCGGAGATGATCGGCATCGTCTTGCAAAATGATGGCTTCGACGCATCATTTTGCTACGACGGATCCGGCGCAATCGAGGCATTCCGCGAAGCTAATCCCGACCTGGTTCTACTAGACCTGATGTTGCCTGGAATTGACGGCATCGAGGTCTGCAAGCAGATTCGTGCGGAGTCGGACGTTCCGGTGGTCATGCTGACCGCAAAATCTGATACCGCAGATGTTGTTCGTGGTTTGGAATCCGGGGCTGACGATTATGTGCCCAAGCCATTTAAGCCAGCAGAGCTAGTAGCGCGTGTTCGAGCCCGGTTGCGCCCGAATGAAACGCATGTGGCAGAAACTCTGACCGTGGGGGACGTGACAATCGATGTCGCCGGGCACCGCGTGACTCGTGCAGGTAATCAGGTATCCCTCACCCCACTTGAATTCGATCTGTTGGTCACCATGGCACGTAAGCCTTGGCAGGTCTTCAGCCGCGAGCAGCTCTTGGAAGCTGTATGGGGTTACCGCCACGCAGCCGATACGCGTCTGGTGAACGTTCACGTGCAGCGGTTGCGATCCAAGATTGAATTAGACCCTGAGAAACCACAGGTCATTCAGACCATTCGCGGTGTGGGTTACAAGGCTGGTACGGCAAGTTGAGTGAACACGCCACGACCGGAAGCGAGATTGCACCGGTCGAAGTGCGTGCTCAAATTCCTCCGGTAGCTCCTGCATTATTGAGGGTAAGACTTTGGGTCAAACGACCTATTGAATGGATTCGGCAGCGCTGGCAGCGCCACCTGATGTATCGCACGGTGATTTCGACCCTGCTCTTTACCTCCTTGGCGCTGTTGGCAGCCGGTGCTTTTTTGTCCAACCAGATTTCCTCCGCGCTATTCAGCGAACGGTTTAATCAGATTTCAAAAGAATCTGAACGTGGCCTGGCACAGGCGCGCTCAATTCTCGAATCCGCCTCCACCACCGACCGTGTTTCTACCCAGTCCTTGGTGAACTCGACCTTGGCGACACTAGAAGGCGACGGAGCCACGGTGATCCGTGACTTTGTGCTCAAGCCAATTCCGGTCGCCGGTGATGAAAACCTGTATGTAGGACCCACCGCTTCTGGCTCGTTGACTACCCGAGTAGTCCCAGATGACCTGGCCGAAAGCGTGCAGAGCGATTCAGGGATTTTTTGGCGCTCAATCGAACTTGGGGTTGGTTCGGAGATTCAGCCAGGCATTATCATTGGCACCAAGGTGCTGATCCCTCCCGGCCGTGAATATGGGCTGTACCTGGTCTATGACTTATCCAGCGTGCAGGACACTCTGGAATTCATCAACCGTGCCATGGCCTTTACCGGTCTGGTCTTACTGCTAGTCGTTGGCTTTATTTCCTGGTCTGTATCCCGCACCGTAGTGCGTCCTGTTGCGGACGCGGCATATGTATCTGAACGTATTGCCTCGGGCGATCTTGACCGGAGGATGAAGGTCGCTGGCAAGGATGAAGTTGCCAGACTTGGTACTGCCTTCAATCATATGGCGCACTCGCTGCAAGAACAGATCACCCAGCTCAATCACCTCTCGGCCATGCAGCAACGCTTCGTTTCTGACGTTTCCCACGAATTGCGCACCCCGCTGACCACGGTGCGTATGGCCGCTGAATTAATTCATGATGCTCGCGAGAACTTTGATCCGCTCACCGCCCGTTCAGCAGAGCTCATGTATGAGCAGATTGAACGTTTCCAGAACCTTCTCAATGACCTTTTGGAAGTTTCCAGATTCGACGCCGGTGTAGCGGTCCTTGATCGAGAGTCCACCGACCTGAACGTCATCGTACGAAAGGTGATCGACACCGCGACACCCGTGGCCGATGAATACGGATCGATTATCCGGTTCAACGCCCCGGCCGAGGGATGCGTGGCGGAATTCGACCCGCGCCGAGTTGAGCGTGTGGTGCGAAACCTCGTGTTAAACGCCGTAGAACATGGCGAACAGAACCCCATCGATATCGCCATCGGCCAGAACGAAAGTTCGGTCGCGGTGACCGTACGAGATTACGGCATCGGGATGAGTCCTGAGGCCTGCAAACATGTCTTCGATCGCTTCTGGCGTGCGGATCCTGCGCGCGCCCGGACTACCGGCGGTTCGGGGTTGGGCCTGTCCATTTCAATGGAAGATACCCGGCTGCATGACGGACGCCTGGAAGCCTGGGGAAAGAAGGGCGTGGGCTCGGCATTCCGCTTGACCTTGCCGCGGACCGCCCACGACGCGATTACCTCATCCCCACTTCCGCTGGAACCTCCGGTGACAGAAGAAATTCTCGGTCTGCTCGGTGATTCCTTCCCGTTGACCGGTGAGGTGCCGAAAATCGGCTACACGCCGCTGGTCTTGGACGACGAAGATATACTTATCGAGGACGAAATCTTCCCCAAGCCGGTGGATCCATCCGCGAATCCGGGGGAGGGCAAATAATGCGCTTACGGTTGCTGAGAGTTCTGACAATCGTATTTACCGGGCTGCTCATACTTTCAAGCTGCGCCGCCATCCCGCGTAATTCGACCGTGCAGAAGATTGAAGCCGAATCCGACCAGGGGGAATCGCAGCCTTTTCGCTTTGACGCCCAAGGGCCAACGGAAGGGGCAGATGCACGCCGCATCGTCGAAGGCTTCGTCGAAGCTGGCCGATCGGTCCTCGAAGATTATGCGCTATCGCGGGAATTCATGACCCCTGAGCTGGGAGCCGACTGGCGCGGAAATACCCGCACGCTGATCTATGAGGCGATGAACGTTCTGACCGGTGCGGAAAGTAACCGATACACGGTGCAACTGGAAATATCCGGCGAGGTTGACGCGATGGGTGTTTACACCCAAGAACCAGAGCATTCAACGCGCGCCGTTGACGTGGAACTGACCCAGGTGGACAACCAATGGCGGATTTCCAAGGCGCCGGACGGGATCATGCTGGAATCGAGTTCCTTCAGCAAGATCTTCGCACCGCAAACTATTTATTTCTACGACGCCAGCTACCAATATTTGGTGCCTGATGTCCGTTGGTTTACCTCGGGCGCGGGTACGACAACGTCTATGGTGGAAGCCTTGCTGGCTGGTCCGGCGCCATATCTGCAGAACGCCGTCGTTTCAGCCTTTTCTCCGGCAAGTACGCTCGTGCGTTCGGCTGTGCCGGTGCGCGATGGAACGGCGACGGTTGCTCTCAGCGCCGAGAGCATCAGCGAAGCCTCTGATCACTCGAAACAGCTCATGCAGCAACAACTTGAAAAAACGCTATCTCCATTGTCCTCTGTGAGTATCGTGCGCATGCTTCAAGATGAAACCGAAGTGACCTTGGGAGCGCCGTCGGCAAACTTTGTGCCTGCGCTGATCAACCCGAGTACCCCGGACACGCTGATCGCGATTTCCAATGAATCGCTGGTTTACGTCAAAGGGCGATCGATTATCCCCGTTGGCGGAGTCCCGGATATTTCAGCGTTCCACCCTCGCCATCCAGCCATGTCCGCGGTGGGCAATCGGTATGCCTTCCTCAATGGCAAGAGCACGCAATTGATGACGATCAGCGAGAGTGGAAGCGTCAGCGTGGCGGCCCAAGGCGGCGCCTTAATCCGACCCTCGATGGACATCGCGGGCTGGACCTGGACGGCGGACAACGCTGCGGAACATCCACTGCTGGTGGTGCCCGAAGATGTGGCCGGACAGGGCGAAGTGCGTCCGATCAGCGTCTCCTGGCTCGAAGACACCAAAGTCAGTTCCTTGGCTATCTCGCGTGATGGCGCACGTGCGTTGATCGTGGCCGAAGAAAATAACGAAGCTAAGGTGTACGTCGCCGGCATCGTGCGCGACGCCGATGGTGTGCCACGCGGACTGACCGATGAGCCAATGGAAATCTTCGCAAATGTGCCAGTCTCCGCGGCCGTGTGGGACTCTGATCGTTCAATCATCGTGGCCGAGCTGAGCGCTACCGAACAGGTTGCAGCGGAACAAATCACTTTCGAGCATGGATCTGAACGGTTGGGTTTGCTGCTTGGCATGAGCGGCATAACCTCTGGTGTCGGAGATCGCCGACCGGTGTATGCGGAAACGAGCGAGGAACTTTACACGCGAGTGGGCAATTCATGGCATGCCCTTGACGACTATGCCAAAGACGTTTCATACCCAGGCTGAATTCACAGTTGGCGACTAGTATTCGAGCGCAAGGAGTTGCAGCGACATCCTTGAAGCATGTCACCCCAACTCCATTTTGCTGGCTTACTTGATGCGCTCGTTCATGCGCGGAGCACTGGATGGATCATTCATTCGGTGCGCGAGACACTGAACCTACTTTTACCTACGACATGCGCAATTTGCGAGCGTGCGGATTTTAGGCTTTGCCCCGAATGCCGACACAAGATTCATCAGCAGCTGTTTTTGCCTCCATTGGGGGATCAGCTGCAGTTCTATATTGAGCTACCCAGTACGCAGTGGCAGATGCCGGTCAGCGCCAGCGGTATCTACAGCAACGAACTGGCACGAGCCATCTTGGCCTATAAGAATCAACAAAGACATTTCTTAGGCCAAGAGTTCGCACCTTTCCTGGCAGCCGCGATTAACACCGCCTGCCCTCCAAGATTATTAGGCCGGCCCACGCTGGTGGTGCCCATGCCCAGCTCCGTACGTGCCCTGAGCACTCGCGGATACCGTCCTGTAGAGGTCATGCTGAAAATGGCACAGCGCCGGGGGCTGCTAGGTGAGCACACCCGGACCTCAGCGGTGCTTCATTATCGTTTCAGCCAGCTTCTTGGCGGGCAGCAAAAGAGTAAAGCTGGGCCCGCCCGACGTAGCGGTGACTCACGGCTGATTGCGGAAATTCCGAAATATTCGAGACAGCCGATAATCCTCGTCGACGATGTGACGACTACCGGGTCTACGCTACGCAGGGCGGCACTTGCTTGTATTGAAGCGGGTTACGAGGTGATCGGCGCTGTGGTCCTGGCCTTCACAAAACCTCCTAGCGATAACGGGGACTAGCCAATTTCGCTGAACGCGATATGAAATCTGGCCGTTTGGTACTTGAATCCTGCCGGATGTGGCATAGGGTGAAGTATGGGTTGCATCACAGATGCAGCGAAGGCCCATCTTCAGCCTCTGGGGGAGGAAAACCCCGGGCTGTTGTGTCACCCGACTCCCTATTGGAGGACACCATGGAGCTGAATTACAGCGGACGTAATATCACCGTCTCGGATCGATTCCGTGAGTACGTTGACGAGAAAATCACCAAGGTCGACCAGCTGGCCAGCAAGATTCAGCGCATCGATGTGAAAGTCGTCAAGGAAGCACACGCCCGCAACCAGAGCACCGCGCTCAGCGTCGAACTGACGGTCGTTTCCCGGGGCCCCGCAATTCGGGCGGAAGCTCGCGGAGCAGATAAATTTGCGGCGTTCGACATCGCATTCGCAAAGCTCCTCGAACGATTGCGCAAAGCACGGGACAAGCGGAAGGTTCATCGTGGAAACCATGCGCCAATGGCTGTCCACGAGGCGACTAGCTCGCTACCCGTAGCGCCAAGCGACAAATCTTTGGTGCAGGAGACGCTCGAAGCCCAGGCAAATGCAGAAGCCGAGGCAAATGCGAAGGAAGCGGAATATTCGCCGGTCGTCATTCGCCGTAAGGTCTTCCCCGCTGAAGTCATGAGCGTTGATGACGCAGTTGATCGCATGGAACTCGTTGGTCACCCCTTCTATTTGTTCATCGATGAAGCTACCGGTGCTCATTCGGTCGTCTACGGACGTACCCAGTATCAGTACGGCGTCATCACCCTCGACCCTTCGTTGGGTGAAAACGACGAATTGCCAACCGAAGTTCGCGGCTACCGCGATAAGGCTCTGGCTAACGAGGGCTAATCATTAACATCTCGCACGACCTGGGCGGTCAACGCACTCTGGGCTTATCTCAAGCCCGAAGAATTGCGTTGGCCGCCCAAGGTCTGTCTCGACCACGCAAGCAGACCAAGGTATCCCAGCGCCACCTTGTAGGGGTTCTTGACGCAATCGGGCAATTGCAGATTGACTCCATCAACGTCGTCAGCAGGGCGCACTATGTCCCATTGTTCGCTCGACTTGGACACTACGACACCCAACTGCTGGATGCCTTGGTGTCGCAACGGCATGGACCGGCAACCGAATACTGGGCACATGAGGCAAGCTATGTGCGTAGCGAGCTCGTGGCGGATCTCGTGCCCTGGCAACGCCGTCGCTGGGTTGATCGTTCGGAGCAATTCGATGGCGAATTGAAGGACCTGAGCAGCCGGGTGATGGAACACCTCTCGTTGCACCCGGGTACTAGCGCACGCCAGCTGAGTGCCTCGCTGGGAGTCAACCCCATGAAGGAACGAAACCACTGGGGATGGAACTGGAATGACACCAAGATTGTCACCGAAGCACTATTTGCGCAGGGGCGGATTCTTGCATTGGGTCGCAACGCGCAGTTCGAGCGATTATTTGCACTGAGCCACGATGTCTTGCCGGAGCTGCCGGAGGTCGACCAAGAGCATAAATATCAGGCGCTACGTCGGCTAGTTGTAGAGTCGCTGACTGCTCAGGGCATTGGTACAAAGCATTGCGTTGCCGAATACTTCAGATTGCCAATTCGTGAGGTCAAAGCAGCGTTGGAATCCCTGGCTGAGGAGGGACTGGTGGAACGCGTGCAAGTTGAACGCTTGGCAGAGACGTGTTTCATGATTCCCGGTACGAAGATCCCTCGGAAGATCGCACCGGACCTGCGCTTATTGGCGCCATTTGATTCGATGGTATTCAACCGCAAGCGGCTAGAACGCTTCTTTGATTTCGAATACCGAGTCGAAATCTATGTTCCCAAAGAGAAACGTCGCTATGGTTATTATGTTTTTCCAATGCTTTACGGGGAGCGCTTCGTTGGTAGGGTCGATTTGAAAGCCGACCGCGCGAAGGGCGAATTGCAGGTAAATTCGGTGCATTATGAGGCGCACGCACCGAACGAAGTTGCTGCTGCCTTGGAAATTGAACTCGGACGAATGGCGCGCTGGCTCGCCTTGGACAGCGTGAAATACAGGCTGTGAACGGCCTGTTAGCGCAGTTCCTATTTACAGGCAGAACACCAAACCACCCCGGGAAATAGCAAGTTGTGCTGATTTCCTCACGTAGACTAAAGACGCCAGAATTTACTGTGCTTGAGATATTGGGAGCTACCACGTGGCATCATTGCTAGAACGTATTTTGCGTACCGGCGACAAGAAGATTCTAAAGACTCTTCGAGCTTACGCCGACACGATCAATACGTTGGAAGACGAATTTCGCGACATGTCGGACGAGGAGCTTAAAGCCGAGACCGATAAGTTCCGTGCTCGTTTAGCAGAAGGCGAAAGTCTTGAAGCATTGCTTCCGGAAGCTTTCGCGGCCGTTCGCGAGGCCTCAGACCGAGTTCTGGGCATGCGCCACTTCGACGTCCAGCTCATGGGTGGCGCCGCACTGCACCTGGGTAATATCGCAGAAATGCGTACCGGTGAAGGCAAGACCTTGGTTGCGACTGCGCCAGCTTATCTAAATGCCCTGTCCGGCAAGGGCGTGCACGTGGTGACCACCAACGACTTCCTCGCGCAGTACCAGTCGGATCTTATGGGACGTGTTTTCCGATTCCTCGGCCTGAGCTGTGGTTGCATCTTGTCCAATATGGATCCAGCCGCACGGCGCAAACAGTACGAGAACGACATTACATACGGAACGAACAACGAATTCGGATTCGATTATCTGCGCGACAACATGGCATGGAACAAGACCGAACTTGTTCAGCGCGGACACAACTTTGTGATCGTTGATGAGGTCGACTCGATTCTGATCGACGAGGCGCGTACGCCGTTGATCATTTCGGGCCAAGCATCAGGGGATGTGAACCGCTGGTACACCGAGTTCGCCAAGATCGTCAAACGCCTCGACCGTGAGGACGACTATGAAGTCGACGAAAAGAAGCGCACTATCGGTGTGCTCGAAGATGGTATCGAGAAGGTTGAAGACTATCTTGGCATCGACAACCTGTACGAATCGAATAACACCCCGCTGATCGGCTTCCTGAACAACGCAATCAAGGCCAAGGAACTGTTCAAAAAAGACAAGGACTACGTCGTTGTCAAGGACGAAGTCATGATTGTCGATGAACATACCGGACGTGCCCTTGAAGGCCGCCGCTATTCCGAAGGCATGCACCAGGCCATCGAAGCCAAGGAAGGTGTCAGCATCAAGGCTGAGAATCAGACCTTGGCGACCATCACCTTGCAGAACTACTTCCGCATGTACGACAAGATCTCCGGCATGACCGGTACCGCGCAGACTGAAGCCGCCGAATTTATGGGCACCTACAAACTCGGTGTCGTCGAAATTCCAACAAACCGCCCGGCCATACGAAACGATCAGGCCGACCTGATCTACAAGAATGAAGTTTCCAAATTCAATGCGGTCGTCGAAGACATCGCCGAACGCCACGGAAGCGGACAGCCCATCCTGGTGGGTACCACCAGCGTTGAAAAAAGCGAGTACTTGTCTAGGCTGCTCTCCAAGGGCGGTATTCGCCACGAGGTTCTGAACGCTAAACAGCACGCACGCGAAGCTGCCGTCGTTGCCATGGCGGGTCGTAAAAATGGCGTCACCGTCTCCACCAACATGGCCGGCCGTGGTACCGATATTATGCTCGGTGGCAACGCCGAGTTCCTGGCCGTCGCCGAGATGGAACGCCGGGGATTGGATCCGGAGAACCATCCGGAGGAATACAACAAGGTTTGGGATGAGGTCTTTGCGAAAGCCAAGGCCACCGTAGCAAGCGAAGCCGACGAGGTCACCGCGCTCGGTGGGCTGTACGTGCTTGGCACCGAACGCCACGAATCGCGGCGAATCGACAACCAGTTGCGTGGTCGTGCGGGCCGTCAGGGTGACCCGGGTGAGTCCCGGTTCTACCTCTCAATGACCGATGACCTGATGCGACGGTTCAACTCCGGTATGGCTGAGCGCATCATGAATAATCCGTCGATGCCAGACGATGTGGCCCTGGAATCCAAAATGGTCTCCAAAGCCATCGAATCCGCTCAGGCACAGGTCGAGGGCGTAAATGCCGAACAGCGCAAGAACGTGCTGAAATACGATGACGTGATGAACCGCCAGCGTGAAGCAATCTACGCCGATCGCCGCGCGATCCTAGAAGGCGAAAATATCGACGAGAAGGTCAACCACTTCCTCGAAGACGTCGTGAAATCCATGGTCAATGAGGTCACTCTGGTTGGTAACCCAGATGATTGGGACCTGAAGCAGCTATGGACAAACCTCAAGCAGCTTTACCCGATCGGTCTAACGATCGATGAAGTAGTCGAGGAAGTGCACGGCGTTGGGCATCTAACTCCGCAGTTCTTGGAAACCGAGATTCTCTCTGACGCAAAGTACCAGTATGAACTGCGCGAAAAGGCCATTGGCGCCGAAGTCCTAAGAGATCTCGAACGTCGCGTTGTGCTGTCCACGATCGGCCGAAAGTGGCAAGAGCACCTGTACGAGATGGACTATCTCAAGGAAGGCATCGGTCTGCGCGCCATGGCGCAGCGCGATCCGCTGGTTGAATACCAGCGCGAGGGATACACCATGTTCCAGACCATGATGGAGTCCATCCGCGAGGAAAGCATCGGAACCCTGTTCAACCTCGATGTGCCGTCCGGCTCGGAAACGACTCAGGAATCCTCCGGTGCAGTGGGCGAACCGGCAGCTCCGAAGAACTTGCAGTTCACCGGGCCTGACGAGGACGGCGAAGCCAGTACCCAGGCCAAGCAAGCTTCGAATCCGGCCAAAGCGGCCAAAAAGAACAAGAAGACTAAGCGCCGCTAAAGCATTTCAACACTGGTGATTTGCCATCGTCCGTGCCATGGCTCAATTCTGAGAGCTACGGCGCGGACGCGGTGTTTAAAGGCCACGATGACAGAGCATTCGTAGGCTCCGGATATCGTAGGCCACAGGTGCAGCGAACGTACCTCGCCGTGGCTGGTGCCCGGCATCGGCTGGACTGTGTAGCCGCCGGTTTGCAGAATTGCCTGCGAACGAAGTTTTTTTACACATTCGGGGTCCATCACAAAAGTCAATTGGCTTACCGAACGATATCCAGCGATGATCTCGAAGACCGCTCGGGACACCGCATGAGAGAGTTCGATGACGGTCTTGCGTTCGGATGGTGCAATCGCCGGTCGATGAAATATACGATCCATTGCCAACGAAATTTGCTGTGGTGATCTGTTGGCACTGAGCTGGCGATGATCTGCGGTGAAGCGTAGCGGTGTGTTTGGGCAGAGGCCTGCCCTAGTATTTCTTGTCCGGCTGACAAGTATTTCTGACTCGATGCTCACTGTGATTTCCTCCTTAGTCGGTTTTGGGCAGCTGCAGTTCGATACCAAGCCGCAGCAGATTCGGATCCTCCCCAATCACCTCGCGATTCAGCTCATATATTTGCGGCCAAAGCTCGGCAATTTCCGCAGCGGATCCGTGTTTGTCGAGCAAGTCGTTGGCGATGCTCCATAGGGTTTGCCCGGATGCGACGACTACATGATCCGATGGAGCAGAGGCACTTTTTCGGTTATTCCCGGATCCCAGAAGTCGGTTCATGGGAATGCTCAGTGAGCCAGGAAACCAGCCCGGTGTAGGGACTTCGGTAGCTGGCTGTGCTGAGGACGGTTCGGGCCCGTGCGGCAACGACGCCAGCTGCCCGGTTTGGTGGTGCGAAATATCCGTGGGAGGAGTCGTCGCGCCGTAGGCAATGCTGGTTCCGGACAGTGCCAACGTTGTTCCTAAGATCGATCCCACGGCACGGCGAGTCAAGCTAGGGGCCAAACGGGTCAACAATTCCAAGAAGCCGCTATGCCCGTGGCGTGCCGCGTAAATTGCTGCGCGCAGGAGAGCATAAAAAATTAGATACGCACCAAAGAGGACTCCGGTGCCAAGCAGAAATAACACCAGTAAGTTCTGCGACGGGTCGCCGGCTGGGTCGAAGTGAGGCCGCGAACGTACAGCCCATTCGGTCAAGGCCAACAGGATGACCAACGTTGCACCAACCAGCAGTCCAACCATGAAAGTCTTCCTTACGTGGAGCATCATTCTCGCCTCTTTTTATGTGATTTGATGCAATTTGATGTAGTTAGATATAGATGATGACACTTTATTTGAATTTATGGAAGAGGGTTCCCTGAAAAACTCTTCTCTCGTACAGTGGGCGCATGCGATGGGATTCCCTTTTCGAAGATCTTGAGGCGCAGGCCGAGGCCCAGCTGGCGGCACAGTTCCGCGAAGAGGTAGCGGAAGGTATTCGTATCGAACGAGCTACAGAGCAAATGCATGAGCGCTTGCTTCGGCTTCAAGGATCGGCAGTTGCCTTGAAGCTGGCCGGCGAATACGAAATTAACGCAAGGCTCGGCCCCATCGGTAAAGACTATTTCTGCCTTGAAAATGGAGGTAAGCGTTGGCTGGTGAAGAACTTCGCGCTGCGGTCACTGGAAATGTCGCAGATCGGGTCTAACCTCGAAGGGCGCTTGTCGCCAGTTAAATTCTCCACGGTGGTTCGCGGCGTGCTACGTGATCGCCAACGAACCTTGGCCTATGACATCAACGGCAAGCCAGTAGCCGAAGGAACCTTGTCGCAGGTAGGTAAAGACTTTCTCATCATGGCGATTCATCCCAGAGACGATTACGCGCGAGATCGAAGTATCACCGGCTATCAGCTCTTGCCTCTGGAAACGGTCGGCTGGGTCCAAGTCGTTGATATCTAATAATCCACAGGCCTCGGAATAGGTCTTCACACCAACCGAAACTTGTCGTAGGCTCTCGAAACAAGTAGCTAGCGCGGGCAAAGGACAGAGCATGAGCGGCGAACAGAACACCGGCACAACTCGTTCTGCCAGCGCACCGCGAGTAAAACGACCGACGTGGAAGGACCCGAGATTGGCCCTGGGCGCGGTCCTGGTAGTGGCGTCAGTGATTGGCACGGTCTATCTCGTGCGCGAATTGAACCACACCACAGAGGTTTATGTAGCCGGAGCAAACATCACTCTGGGTGAAGAACTCTCAATGCAAAATCTTCGAACTGAAAATGTGCAACTCGGAGAATCCGGTGTTCAGTACCTCGAAGCGAACCCGGAACTCATTACCAACGCCCGTGCCAATACCTTCATCGGAGCCGGTGAGTTCATCCCGAACAACTCCATTACGCACAACGATTTGGGCTCCCGCAGGCCAATCAATATTGATCTGCCCGCGGATCTTACACCGGCGATTACCCCGGGTAGTTTCGTCGACGTATGGATTGCCCAACGTGAAAAGGGCGGTTCGGCGTACGGAGTTCCAGAACAGCTGGCAAGTATGGTGGAAGTCTCTGCACGGGTAGCCCGCGCAGGGGGACTCGTGAATCAAAACGGTACCAATCTAGAGCTGCTCGTCGAACCCGACCATCTCGAGCCACTGCTTCAAGCCTTGGCCAACGAATCGAGAATTATAGTGATCTACAATCCAGCCGGTACCCAGCAATGAGTATCTCGGTGGTGGTGCTGGGAAATGGTGAACACGTTGTCCGCCAAATCGAAGGGTATCGCGGCGAATTGATGGTCACTCGCGTTTGTGAAGATATTGCCGAGGCCATTGCGGCCTGTGCGGTGGGCGTAGCAGATGTGCTGTTGGTGTCCGGTCGGGAGCTGCTGCCGCCACTGGAGCAGATCGACGCGGTGACTTCACAACAAATGGTGCTGGTGCTGCTGGACGAAAAACCTCGAAACGGTGGCACCACCCAAGGGATGATCGAAGTAAATGAGAGCGTTCCAATGCTGGAACTCGAACTACTCGTGGTGCAGGCGCTTCGTGAGTTGACGCATCCCGATGAGTTGGATGAAGCGCAAGTCAGCGAGGCCTCAGAGCAAGCGAAATTGTCGACCGGAAAAATTGTGTGCTTCTGGGGCGCAGCGGGCGCACCAGGCCGAAGCACGGTGGCGCTGAACTACGCTGTGGAAGCCGCTCTCTCAGGAAAAACCGTGGTGATACTGGACGCCGATACTTTTGCCGCGTCCATTTCCATACAGTTGGGTCTGCTCGATGAATCCGCATCCATCGCGCAGCTTTGTCGTGTGATTGACTCGGGGTCACTCGAACCTGCAAGGTTGGATGCAACCTGCTTGAGCGTCGAAGTTGGTACTGCGATACTCAAAGTCGCCACCGGGCTGCCCCGGTCCAGCAGGTGGCCGGAGGTGAGGGCCTCTGCGCTACGTCGTGCGACGAGTGTCTTGCGTGAACACAATGATTTGGTGGTGCTTGATGTCGCGTCCCAGGTGGAATTGGACGAACAACTGAGCTTTGACACGCAAGCGCCTCAGCGCAACGCAGTCACCGTGGAGATGCTTCGCTGTTCGGATGAAGTATTTATGGTTGTCGCCGCAGATAGCGTAGGGATCCCGCGTGCCCTTCGAGCGATCGATGAATTGGAAGATCAAATCCCTGGGGTGACTCTGCAGATTGTATTCAATAAAATCGGTGCTGCGAATACCGGGCATAGCCCCAAACGGCGTCTCTTGGAAACCTGGGATCGGTTCGGGCCCAACCATTGCATCGCTGGATACCTGCCCCAAGACGTGGTGAGCTGCAATGCGGCGCTACTGGCCGGATCGCCCTTGGCTGAAATCGCCCCTAGAAGTACATTGCGTACTGAAATACGAGGTTTGCTGGGCATTAAATCCACGGAAACGAGACGGAAGCGACTGAGTCGTCGAATCGGCTGAATCCTTGAACTTTGGTACACGAAAACACGGTAGTGTGGTTTCTATCGGAGATCCGCAAAGACGCGGATTAATTAGAACTTCGTTCTTGGAGGCGTTCACTTGAACTCGTCGGAATCCAGCATGTCAGAATCATTTATGGATGCGACACTCACCTCGCAGTTGGTGAGCGAATACTATGGCCAAATCGCTAGAGAAGATGTCGCGGCGTTTACGCCCGACGAGCTCGAGGCGCGAGTAGCCGCACACTTGGAAATCGGATATGGCCGCGACGTTGATACGGCCAACGTATCTATTACCCGCAACAATGGTGTTTCGGTGGTACATATCGTCACCGACGATATGCCGTTCTTGGTTGATTCGGTCACTGCGGAACTGGTCCGGCTTTCAGCCCCAATTCAGCTCGTCGTGCATCCGACTTTCGTGGTATCACGCGATCGAGACACTGGATTGATCAAAAAGCTGTCGCACACGGGGTTGCAGCACGTTGCCAGTGGCGATACGGCTGCCTTGTCGGATCTAAGCACGCTGACCTCGATTGACACGCACACCAAGGTTGAATCCTGGATTTCGGTAGAAGTCGCCCGCGACCTCTCCGACGCTGAAGCCGTGACGATCGTTGAAAATTTGCTGAAGGTCCTTGCCGACGTGCGTGTTGCCGTGCAGGACTGGCCCGCAATGCTGGATCGTGCAAAGAGCATTGCCCAGACGCTGCCGCAGACCGCAAATGCAGGCGAGATTGCCGATCTCGATCAGGCGGTAGAACTGCTGAACTGGATGTCGGACGGTCGTTTCACGTTCTTGGGCTACCGCGACTACTATCTGACGACGGAGCACGGAGAAGACGTACTCGTTGCCCGCGAAGGAAGCGGTCTAGGGCTCATGCGATCCTTGGAGGACCAGGGCCCACAGCACCTGACCAAGCGTGGCCGCGCAACGGCCCGCGACAAGCGCGCATTGATCATCACCAAAGCGAACTCGCGTTCCACCGTGCACCGCGGAGTCTACCTGGACTATGTTGGGGTCAAGAGCTTCGATGCCAACGGCGACGTCAACGGTGAGCGTCGCTTCATTGGGTTGTTTGCGACCAAGGTGTACACCTCGAGTGTGAAAACCGTACCGGTGGTGCGCGAAAAAATCGAAGCGGTCCTGAAAAATACCGGATTCGCCCGAGACTCGCACTCCGGCAAGGACATCGTCACGATCCTAGAGTCCTACCCGCGCGATGAAATGTTCCAGATCTCGGTAGACGACCTTACCGAAATTGCATTGGGCATTCTGCGTCTGCAAGAGCGTCGCCGCACCTCGGTCTTCCTGCGCACTGACTCCTACGGGCGCTTTGTGACCGCAATGGTGTATCTGCCACGCGACAGGTTCTCCACCGATGTGCGACAGCGTATCGAAAAAGAGCTGGATTCCAGCTTCAATCCGGTGTCCACCGAATATGAAGCGCAGCTCGGAGCCGGTGCATTGGTCCGGCTGTTCTATCGACTTCGCCTTCAGCACCATGGGCTGACCCCGGTGGTGGATCGCAAGGCATTGGAGAATCGAATCGCCAAGGCAGTTCGCTCCTGGAACGACGCGATTACCGACACCGCACGGAGTAGCCTCGAACCGGGCGAAGCGAATCACCTGGCCAATTCGTGGGCTGGCGCATTCCCCGCAGCGTACAAGGTGCAATTCGAGATTGAAGATGCACTGGCCGACATCGACCTGCTGGAAGAGCTTGATGCTCCGGATCAGCAAGGACCAGTCGTTTCCTTCTACGATGCTGCCAATGACGAAGATTCCGCCGTCACCAAGCGAATGAAAATCTTTGTAGACCGGCCACTGCTGCTTTCAGGGATCCTGCCCGTGCTGCAGGATTTGGGTCTTGATGTGGTTGATGAGCGCCCCTATGAGCTGAGCCCCGAAGGCATCGGCGAGCGATACATCTATGACATGGGTCTGAAGGTTGATCCAGAAATCGACTTCGACACAATCGAAACCAAACTTGCCGACGCCTACTCGGCCGTGGTTCGCAACGCCGCCGAATCGGACAAGCTCAATGCCCTGGTGCTGCATGAAGGGTTAAGCTGGCAGGAAGTCGCCATGCTTCGCGCCTACGCGCACTACCTTTTGCAGCTTGGCATTTCGAATTCCACCGGATTTATCGCATCGACCCTGGTCAACAACGCGGCGGTGACACACGGTATCGTCGATTTGTTCCATGCCACCTTCGATCCTTCGTTCTCTGCTGAGGCTTCAACTTCGGCACGGGATCAGGCCCTGGCACAGATCGACGAAGCACTTGAAAATGTGCCCACCTTAGACGCTGACACGCTGCTTCGCCGTTTCGTAAAGGTCATAGAGGCAACTAAACGGACGAACTACTACACCGAACGTCTCGCGCTGGCCTTCAAGCTCGCACCCGAAGAGATTGACTTCGCGCCATTCCCACGGCCGAGGCATGAAATGTGGGTCTACTCACCACGTGTTGAGGGTGTGCATTTCCGGTTTGGCGCAGTTGCCCGTGGTGGCCTGCGCTGGTCCGATCGTCGAGAGGACTTCCGCACCGAAGTGTTGGGTCTGGTCAAGGCTCAGATGGTCAAGAACTCGGTGATTGTGCCAACCGGCGCAAAGGGCGGTTTCTACGCCAAGCAACTACCCAACCCGGCCGTAGATCGGGCAGCTTGGATGGAAGAAGGCAAAGCCTCCTACCGGATCTTTATCCGGACCTTGCTGGATTTGACCGATAATCTGGTCACCGATGAAAATGGCGAGCACGTCGAGTCACCAGCTAATGTGGTCCGCCACGACGGGGACGACACCTATCTGGTAGTGGCCGCGGACAAGGGCACAGCAAGCTTCTCAGATATCGCTAACTCGATTTCTCAGGAGAAGGGCCACTGGCTGGGCGACGCCTTCGCCTCGGGAGGCTCTGTAGGCTATGACCATAAGGGCATGGGCATTACCGCCCGCGGTGCATGGGAATCGGTCAAGCGTCATTTCTTCGAACTTGGTCTGGATACTCAGCGTGAAGAATTCACCGCTGTAGGCGTTGGCGACATGTCCGGCGATGTCTTTGGCAATGGACTTCTGCGCACCCGTACCGTGAATCTGGTCGCTGCATTCGACCACCGCGATATTTTCCTAGATCCAAACCCGGCGCCGGAAGCCTCTTTTGTCGAGCGCCAGCGCCTATACGATCTTCCGCGCTCGAGCTGGGCAGACTACAACAAGGAACTGATTTCCGAAGGCGGCGGAGTCTACTCCCGCAGCTTGAAGTCGGTTCCGATTAGCGTGCAGGTACGCGAAGTCCTGGGCCTGGACTCCTCGGTCACCAAGCTGAGCCCAAATGAATTGCTCAAAGCAATTCTGTCGGCACCAGTTGACCTGCTCTACAACGGCGGCATCGGGACCTATGTGAAATCCAGCGCCGAAACGCACGCCCAGGTCGGCGATCGCGCCAACGACGCGATCCGTGTTGATGGCGGCGCAATTCGCGTCAAGGTCATCGGCGAGGGCGGAAACCTGGGCATGACGCAGCTTGGCCGCATCGAGGCAGCCCGCAATGGCGTTATCCTCAATACCGACGCCATCGATAACTCCGCCGGGGTAGATACTTCGGACCGCGAAGTAAACATCAAGATCTTCGTAGACCGACAGATCAAGGCGGGAAAGCTCACCGCCGAAGAACGCACCGATTTCTTGTTGTCGATGACGGACAATGTGGGCGACCTAGTGCTGCAGGCCAACTTTGACCAGAACGTGCTACTGCTGAACGAAAAGCATGCAGCCAAGGTCTGGGCTCCTGCCTACGAGCGACTGATGCAGTGGTTGGAAAAAAACGCTGACCTGAATCGCGAGCTGGAGTTCCTGCCGAATAGCGACGAGCTAGAACAGCGCAAGAACGCTGGCGAGATGATGACCGCCCCGGAGATTTCGGTGCTGGCCGCCTACGCCAAAATTCAGCTCGCGCTTGCGCTGGCCGAGTCCGATCTGGCAGATGATCCGTACTATGTAACGACATTGCGCCGCTACTTCCCGCAGCAGCTCGTCGATCGCTTCGGTGATCAGCTGGAAACTCACCCGTTGCGCCGGGAGATCATTGCGACCGTTGTCGCCAATGACATCATCAACATCGGTGGGGTCACTTATGTCTTCCGTGCCATGGAAGAAACCGGTGCAAGCGAAGTCCAGATCGCCAAGATGTTCACTGCATTGCGTGAAATCTATGGTTTCGACCGCCAATTCGCCGCGATCAACCTCCAACCCGCTGGTACGGAGGTGGCGTACTGGGGAAGGCAACATCACGACATGCGCCGCTTGTTGGATCGCACGACGCGTTGGTTCATCAACCGCGTCGATCAGCAGCAGCCGGTCGAAGAAATCGTGGGCAACTATGAACCGATCGTCAGCGAGTTGCGCCAGAGCCTGCCGGCGCTGCTGCGCGGGTCGGATCTCGAGCGCTACAACGCATGGCAGCTTGATGCCATCAGCAATGGGATCGACGAGCATCGAGCAAGCATGTGGGCCTCGCAGTTTGAGTCCTATACCTTGTTGGATATCGCCGAGTTGGTTGGGCGTACCGAGTATTCGGCACAGCAGGTCGCCGAGACCTACTTCGTGTTGTACAACCAGTTTGGCGCCGACGATTTGCTCAATCGGATCACCAAGCTGCCGCGTTCGGATCGTTGGCAGGCGTTGGCCCGTGCCGCAATGCGTGACGATCTGTATACAACACTCATTGATCTGACCTTGAACGTATTGGACAACGGTGCGGAGATTGACGGGCCGGCAGAGCGTGTTGCGGCTTGGGAAGAAGCAAACACGGCTAACCTTGATCGTGCGAAGACAATGTTTGCTGAAGTAAACAGCCTCGGACGCGACGATATGGCGTCGCTGTCTGTAGCCCTTCGCCTTCTGCGTTCCATCGTCCGGAGGTAACACCCCCTTATGGCCCTCATCACCGAGCAACTCCGTCAACAAGCAAACCTCGGGCCCGGTGATGAGGACTGGCTCCACCTGCTGGTGGGGGACTGGCAACTGATCTCAGATCTGGCGTTCGCCGATCTCGTTCTTTGGTTCCCCACCGGCGACGGGTCCTATGTCGCGCTCGCGCACGTACGGCCTTCTACCTCCCACACCGTATTCCACACGGACTTTGTGGGAGAGCGGATCCGTAGAGATTTGCGACTCATGGTTGATCAGGCTTGGGGTAGCCAACGCGTGCAAAAATCTGCAGAGCAACCAAGCGCCGATCTGATTTCCGGATTAACTTCGGTCCAAGCAATTCCCTTGGTCCGCCAGCACCGTCCGGTTGCCGTGATCACCTCACACTTCGATCCAAATCAGGCACGTACGCCCTCGAACTTGGAACTCGTGTACCGGCAGAGCGCCGAGGACCTTCTGACCATGGGAACCCGAGGGCTGTGGCCGGACTTCGCAAGCCCTACCGGCTCACGCCGCGGCGCGCCCCGTGTCGGTGATGGATTCATCAGGCTCAACGTCAACGGAGTGGTCGAATACGCCAGCCCGAACGCAGTGTCGGCTTTCCGCCGGCTAGGGGCGGCCGAAGTTCTCCAAGGTCAACCGCTCGCGGATCTGACCATGGCCCTGGTCAGTGACCGGCGCGTCGTCGATGAAACGCTACCACTGGTGCTGCAAGGCAAAATGCCATGGCGTACCGAAGTCGAATTTTCCGGGGTCACCCTGTCCCTTCGTGCAATCCCGCTTCGAGATGAAGCGAAACGTTGGGGTGCGCTAGTCCTTTGCCGTGATGTCACTGAGCTCAGACGTCGCGAGAAGGAACTTGTCACCAAAGACGCGACGATTCGGGAAATTCACCACAGGGTAAAAAACAATCTGCAGACCGTGGCGGCTCTATTGCGCATGCAATCGCGGCGGATGAACTCAGTCGAGGGCCAACAAGGACTCGAACAGGCGATGCGGCGCGTTTCAACCATCGCATCGGTGCACGATTTCTTGTCCAAGGGCCTGAACGAAACCGTCAAATTTGATGACCTGATGGATCGCCAGTTCCGCCTTATTGTCGAAATTGCGTCTCCGGGTCAGCGCGTTGCTACGCGGCGCGAAGGCGAATTCGGAATGCTCGATGCCGATTTGGCCACACCACTGTCGTTGGTTATCAATGAACTGGTGACGAACGCGGTGGAACATGGATTGGCCAACAGGGATGGCGAAGTTGGACTCCTCGCGAACCGGTACCGCGGACATGACGGCAAAGACTGGTTGCGCGTGGTGATTCAAGATGACGGACATGGCCTGCCAGACGGTCCGCGGCGTGAAGGTTTGGGATTGCAGATCGTGCGCACCTTGGTCACAAGCGAACTATCTGGCGAAATCCAGTGGGTGCAATCTGAACCGCAAGGAACAAAGGTTGTCATAGAAATGCCGCTACACCGCAACCGGCGCGAGCAGTACTCAGCATAGACCAAGAAGTAACGCGTTAAAGAACAGGGGGGCAAGTTCCTAAAGAACTTGCCCCCCTACTCTTTGGTTTTAGCTGTATTGCTTCATCAATGACTTGACGCTCGCGACGTAGCGCTTGGTGTCTTCGAACATCCCGTACTTTCGAACTCCTCCGAGCCCTTGGTAGTACGAAGCAATTGCATCGTCCAAACTATCGGTGTTATCCAGATTGAAACGGATCGTGGCCACTCCAGCAGTGACATTGTCCTGTGGCTTCAGCAAGTTCAGATCGCGTCCGAGCCGGGAAGACATCCATTCGCCGGTGCTCGGAATAACCTGCATGGCGCCCAGGGCGTTGGCGGGGGAGACTGCACGCATGTTGAAGCCGGATTCTTGCATAGCGTGTGCCATGGCAAGTGCAGGGTCAACCCCCATGCTGTTGGCGGTCGAACGGATCATGGCTTTCATTTCGTCACGGCTTGGGACCGAGACGGAATCTAAGTAGTTCTTGTTCTGATTGGCATCATTGACGGTGGCATCCGGATAGGTGCGACCTTCAAAAGTATTGCCGATCTTACGGTCTTCCTTCTTCTCGATATTGCCGTTTGGCTGTACAGAGGAGCCTGAGACCTTGAGCTTTTCACCAATCTTCAGCGGAGATTGGGTGCTCACCTGAGGGTTCAAGTTAAGCAGCGCCGACAGCTTCATATTGTGCTGGCCAGCGATACCGCCAAGCGTGTCACCGCTCTTGACTGTGTAGGCTGCGTTGCCGGACTTCTTCGGTTCGCTCTTCTTCTCAGAATTATTGGAACTCGAAGATCCACCAGAAACAACTAGCTTATCGCCGGGGAAGATGTGCTTGCCGGCGCTGATGTTGTTCTTGCTCAACAGGGCCGAGAGGCTCATGTTGTGCTTGGCTGCGATGCCGCCGAGGGTGTCGCCGCTCTTGACCGTGTAAGCAGAAGAGCTTGAACCTGAATTCTGGTTCTTGCTTTCGCTCTTTGGCTCAGAGGATTTGGAGCTGCCCGAAACGGTGAGCTTGTCGCCTGGGAAGATCGGCTTCGACGCGGAAACATTGTTCTTGCTCAACAGGGCCGAGAGGCTCATGTTGTGCTTGGCTGCGATGCCGCCGAGGGTGTCGCCGCTCTTGACCGTGTAAGCAGAAGAGCTTGAACCTGAATTCTGGTTCTTGCTTTCGTTCTTTGGCTCAGAGGACTTGGAGCTGCCCGAAACGGTGAGCTTGTCGCCTGGGAATATCAGCGAACTAGCTGAGATGTCATTCTTGCTCAGCAGCGAAGACAAGCTCATGTTGTGCTTCGCGGCGATTGCCCCAAGCGTATCGCCATTTTTGACCGTGTATGACGAGCTTCGAGTGCTCTGAGACTTTGACTTCTCCTGTGAGGAAGAAGCGCTGCCCGGAACCTTAAGAGTCTTTCCGGCAACAATAACGTCGTTCTTGAGATTGTTGAGTTTCTTCAACTCGGAGACGGAAGTGTCATATTCCTTGGCAATACTCCACAACGAAGAGCCTGGCTCGACTTTGATTTCCTTGACGCTGCGTTTAGCAGGAAGCCCCATCGTCGAAACACGAGAAGCAAGCAGATGCGCTTTGATTTGGTCTTCAGCGATCTTGACGGTCTCTGGTGAGACGCTTTTCGGCGATAAGGAGTTTGGGCTCAGAGGCAATGGAACAGGAGCCGCCTGAACTGCGGGGGCTAGGGCCAGACTGCCGATCACTGCGGCAGGTATAGCCGCGCCTGCTACGACGCCTAGCGCATGCTTAGCTGCATAGCTCGATTCGTGGGGCATGGGGTCAATCCTCAAATCAGGGGTGTAGGTAACAGCTTCCACTTGAACGATGCTAGGTAACGGCACCAGTGTTGTTCATGTGGCAATTGTTATCAAAGTGATACATGAAAATTTACACTACTAGTGTGGCGCATGGAAACCATTGTGGCGCGTCGGGAATAAAGTTTCTGCACCGTTCACTAATTTGTGGGAACCTTTAGAGGTGAATGAACTTCAAAAAACCGTTGGCCAGTGGCTAACCCTGCCGGACCTAGCCGAAATTCTTGACGTCGATATTCGACGTATCCACCGCATGCTCGATGAGCGCGCCATCATTTCCGTACGGATCGGTGAGCGTCATGTGCGGTCGATCCCAGCCGACTTCGTTCTTGACGGCGCTATCGTGGAGAGCCTCAAGGGAACTCTATCGGTGCTTCAAGACGCCGCCTATTCGGATGAAGATGCCATTAAGTGGCTATTTACCGAAGATGAGTCGTTGCCAGGAACCCCAATGAATGCCTTGCGCACCGGACGAAAAACCGAGATCCGTCGTCGTGCGCAAGCCCTCGCTTGGTAAGCCATTCGAGAAGAATATAAAGATTTTATAAAAGAGAGGTCTCGGCCACGTCAACTCATTGGACGTGGCCGAGACCTTTGTTACTTTCCTGAGACCCTACCTAGATCGCGCATTCCACTGACTCAACGATTAGTACCTAGTTCAAAAGCGACTTGTGCTCCAGGAGGGCTCGGCAGCGCATTGCTCAGCTAGCAATCTTTGAACTAACGGATTCTTGGGGGAGCAAAGAGCTCATTTGCTTCGCTTCGTGACTGCATCGCTGAGATAATGCATTCCGGCTAAAGGAAGCGGAGCGACATCGATGCGTTCTAGAGCTGCCAGTGACTGCGTAGTCAGTTCGCTGATACTGGACTCGGTTTCCCGCAGCGCGCCAGACTCCTGCAAAATTTTGCTCAGCTTGGCAACTTCCGCATCGCTTAAGCTTTGGGCGCCAAGCCGAGTTTGGATAAACTCGCGTTCCTCCGGGACGGTTAGTGCCAAGGCATGCGCAATCAATTCGGTGCGCTTACCTTCGCGAAGGTCATCGCCAGCAGGTTTTCCGGTGACCGATGGATCGCCAAAAACGCCGAGAACGTCATCCCGTAATTGGAATGCTTCCCCCAATGGCAAAGCGAAAGCACTGTAGCTTTCCAAAAGTTCGTCGCTCGCATTAGCCAATGCGCCACCAAGCAAGAAGGGATTCTCCGTTGAGTACTTTGCGGACTTGTAGCGAACGATGGTGCGAGCGCGTTTAACTGCCTCGGCAGGGTCGTAGGCAGAGCCAGCAGACTCCTCAAGAACGTCCAGATATTGTCCCGCCATGACTTGCAGACGCATCTTGTTGAAGATCGCCCGGGTGCCGGGCGCTAGATTGTCAATCCCAGCAAATACTTCTTCACTCAGAGATAGGCACAAGTCCCCGGTGAGGATTGCGCTCGCAATGCCGTACTGTGCTGCGTTCCCAGTTAATCCGAGCGAAGAATGCTGGGCCTCAAAGCGCTTGTGTACGCTCGGTTTGCCTCGACGCGTATCTGAGTTGTCAATGATGTCATCGTGGATGAGCGCTGCACCCTGGAAGAGTTCTAGCGCTATGCCCAGACGAACAATATTCTCGTCGTCGGGTCGACCGCCAGCACCAAGAAAACCCCAATAGGCGAACAGCGGACGAAGCCGCTTACCGCCACGAGTAAGATCTTGAATGCTGTTGACGATTTCCGTGGCGCTTGCAGTAATCTGAGCAACTTCTTCGCTTTTTGATGACAAGAAGTCTTCCAGACGATTAGCGACCGCATCGGTGTACGTGCGGCTCACCTCCCCGGCTTCTGACACGAGGGCTGACAGAGATTCAGACGGCGACATGCAAAACCATTTTCTAAGCGTGAACTGCTAGTGGATAGCTTCAACTCTACCGCTATCTTTATAGGTTGCTAGCAGAGCACAGAGCGACCCCATATTGGATTGCTAACCCTTGCCAGTCATCCGTCGGTGAAGCTCACTAGACTGTAGATATGTCAGCCTTGGAAAACCGCGCGATCTTGCATGTGGATATGGACGCTTTTTTCGTGTCTGTAGAGCTGCGCGAGCGTCCCGAGTTAAGGCATGAACCGGTGATCGTTGGATTTCCAAATGGCCGAAGCGTAGTCCTCTCCGCATCCTATGATTGCCGGGCACGTGGGGTGCGGTCGGCTATGCCGATGAGCCAAGCAATCGCCTTGATGCCGCAGGCAACGATTATCGAGCCGCAGCATGGGGTGTACTCTGCGGTTTCTGCCCAGATCATGAACTACTTCGAGACTATTACACCTTTAGTTGAACAAGTAAGTATCGACGAAGCGTTCCTTGACGTCACCGGAAGTATGAGGTTGCTCGGTGGCCCGATCGCTATCGCCCACCAGATTCGTGCCCACCTGGCCGAGGAATTGAATCTTCCCTCCAGCATCGGCATTGCTCGAAACAAGTTTGTCGCGAAACTAGCCTCGACGCATGCCAAGCCCAATGGGCTAATCGTCGTCGCACCAGAACGAACCACGGAGTTTCTGCATCAGTTGCCAGTGTCGGCGATGTGGGGCGTCGGGAAGAAAACTGGCGAACAACTTCACGCGTTGGCGATCGAAACTATCGAGCAATTAGCCAACGAGCCTCAAACACGTATGATCCAACGATTCGGTGAACACGGCCGTTCCTTGCACCTGCTGGCCCATGGCATCGATAACCGAGCAGTTCAGACCACCAGGGAAGAAAAGAGCATTTCTGCCGAACATACCTTTGCCGGCGACATTGCTGACCTCGAATCGCTGGAAGAAGAATTGCTCAGACTCGGACACCGGATAGGTCAGCGGCTTCGTGCCTCAAATAAAGCCGCATCCGCAGTAGGTCTTAAACTGAAGTACCAAGATTTTACTGGCGTAACAAGATCTCGTACTTTTGCCGCGCCAACCGACTCATCTTCCGCAATAAGTCAAAATGCCATCGAACTATTGCGTCGGATGACCCCGTTGCCTCAGTCGGTACGGCTTGTGGGAGTGAAGGTGGAAAGGCTAAGCGACCCTGATTTGGGCATTCAGCTCAGTTTGGATCCAGCGGAGGGCAAAACCCGCGAAGCTGAGAGGGTTGCGGACGAAATAAGCCATCGATTCCCTGACTCCGGATTAGCCCCGGCCCGCTTCCTTCGACCCAAAGAAAAATAGCATTAATCGGTGTAGCTATGAAGTTGCCTGAAAGAGCTGAAGATCAACTAGCAGGGTAGCGGTAAAAGAGACTATCCTAATAAGTAGGTAGCAAATACCGATTGGAACGTTTCCAAGTGGTTGTGCGTTATACCTGTAGGCGGTGGATGACCGCTACAGCAGTGATTGGAAGGAGAAGACGATGCCGCTATCAGAGCACGAGCAACGTCTGTTGGAGCAGTTGGAAAAGCAGCTGCACGAAGACCGCCGCTTCGCCTCCAGTATGAAAGCTCCAGCTAGCAGTGGTCGCCTTTCAACTCGCAACATTGCACTCGGCGCGCTTCTGGTCATAGTTGGGCTTGCTGGTCTCATTTATGGCATTTCGCAGCAACTCATCATCGTGGGTGTTGTTGGTTTCGCTGTCATGTTCGGTGGGGTACTGCTGGGCCTAGCCAAGTCCGCAGCAGGCAAGGTTGGTGGTGCAAAGACGCCAGCAGGTTCAAAACCGTCAGGCCCGGGAAACTCGCAGTTCATGAGCGGTCTGGAAGAAAAATGGAACCAGCGCAAGCGGGACCAATCCGACGGCTAGAACCCTTATTTACGAGGTGTAACCCTTTATTGGGGTTGCACCTCTTTTTCTTTTTAACGGTGTCCTTTTAACGGTCGACACGCGCTGCGTCGATTCTCGGCAGATTCCTAGGAAACACATTTGCACTGCTTCCTAACGACTCACCACTTTCCTCCCCGTCTCCCTCCACTGCCCTCCCCGCTCGCCCAAAAGGGCTGAAAATAGCGGTATCTCGGTACTTTCTTGGTCAAATTTCGAGATGCGCACATTCTCGCTCCTGGAGCCCTCCACAACGCAAGCTGGGAAAAACCCGCCAAAACAAGGCATTTTTTATGTCCAACCCCTCGCGAAAACGGTTGGTTTGCGTTGACAGTGGAGGGTTGTGGAGTAAAGTGGAGTGCAGTAGAGGGAATTGGGGTTTCCGGCCACTTCATATGAAAGGCGGTGTGCATGTTCCTTGGAACTTACACGCCCCGACTTGATGAAAAGGGCCGGCTGATTCTCCCCGCGAAATATCGTGACGATCTGTCTTACGGACTCGTGTTGACCCGTGGGCAGGAGCGCTGCATTTATGTTTTCAGCCAACGGGAGTTCGAGAAGCAGCATGAGCAATTAGCTCAGGCATCGCTTACCTCGCGTAAGGCGCGAGACTATGCACGTGTTTTCTTGTCTGGCGCTTCCGACGAAGTGCCGGATAAGCAAGGACGAGTCACGATTCCTCAAGTTTTGCGAAACTATGGAGGCCTAGACCGTGAAGTGACGGTCATCGGTGCGGGCAACCGCATCGAAATCTGGGACTCCACTGCATGGCAGCAGTACTTGCAGGAGCAGGAAGACGTATTTTCCGAAACGGATGAAGACTAAGGCTCCAACAGGTACCGGTTTACATCCACATCAGGTAATAGCGCTGGGTTGAGATCTCCAGCCACCTCCAGAGGGACTTGCTCTGGCTCCACTTCCCCGGAGCCAGATCGATGATCGCCGCTGGAAGGTTGGAGGGGGATCTGAATCCAGCGAACACGACGATAGCGAAAGGGGGCGCAGTGCCGAATCAAGATTCTCAACGACCCGCATCGGAACGACACGTTCCGGTATTACTGGATCGATGTGTCAATCTCTTGGCACCGGGCATCGAGAGCGCCAACGCCGCCGGACGCAAGGCAGTCGTCGTGGACTGCACTTTAGGAATGGGCGGGCATTCCGAAGCCATTCTCCAGCGGTTCGACAACCTCCACTTGATCGGCCTGGACCGCGATGAACAAGCCCACGAGCTTGCAGGTGCACGACTCAAACCCTACGCCTCGCGCATAGATTTGGTTCATGCGGTGTACGACGAAATCTCAGATGTTGTTGAAGACCTCGGCTACCCAGGTATCGATGGTGTCCTCTTTGATCTGGGTGTCTCATCGCTTCAGTTAGATGAACGCGAACGCGGATTCGCCTATTCCTACGATGCACCGTTGGATATGCGAATGGACACCTCGGTAGGACCAACTGCCGAAGATCTAGTCAACGACTTGGACCGTGAGAAGCTACTGCGCATCATTCGGCAGTGGGGTGAAGAGAAATTCGCGGGACGAATTTCCACCGCAATCGTCGAAGCCAGAGATAAAGAACGAATCACGACTACCGCCCAATTGGTGGACGTGATCCGTACAGTCGTTCCAGCTGCTGCCGCTCGTACTTCCGGCCACCCGGCCAAGCGGACCTTCCAAGCGTTACGTATTGCGGTCAATGAAGAACTCGATGTACTGGAGCGGGCTATTCCTGCCTCAATGTCTTCATTGAATATTGGTGGTCGAGTGGTCGTGATGAGCTATCACTCGCTGGAAGACAAGATCACCAAACGTCACTTCGTGAAGGGCTCAACTTCCTCCGCACCACCGGGATTCCCGGTCGAGCTGGAAGAGCACAAGGCTGAATTCAAGGTTCTGACCAAGGGCACCGAAAAGCCGAACGAAGCAGAAATTGCAGAAAACCCACGCGCTGCATCGGCCCGCTTACGGGCGGTCGAAAGAGTTCTGAAAAGGAGCTAGCCATGAGCCAACGAGCCCCACGTCGAGTATTGAAGACTGCCGCTATGACCGCACAGCCGGTTATAGAAGGCAGTGCCGCTCGCGATGTTCGTCCAGAGCCGGTGGCAGCAAGCGAACTGGCTGGCAACGACCCTCGGCAGCGTGTGACGCTCTCGCTCGTTCCGCGAATGAACGAGACGAACAAACGCTCAATGCTCGTTATGGTAAGTGCTTTGGTCCTGGTGGCCTTCGCGGTTGTGGTCACGCTTGTTCTCATGAATACCTCGGTCGCGCAGCGCCAGTACGACATCGTCTCCTTGCGAAACCAGGAACGCGCGCTCTCTCAGGAGAACCAGGCGTTGTTGAAGGAAGCCCAGTCGTTGTCCGCTCCACAGGCGCTCGCCAAGGAAGCCAAAGCGATAGGCTTAGTGGCTCCGGGAGCACCGGGCCTCGTCGACCTGACAGACAACAGCATCAAGAAATCAGCTGATAAGGCCGTCACGGCAGAAGGAAACGCCGCAAATTATGCGACGCTCCCATTGCCAGGACAGAGCATCCGCGAGAAGGCTGAGGCGAAAAAGAGCGAGTCGAAGGCTCCTGCTCCCACCGTGGGCCAGAATTCCAAGGACGAAACCAAAACCTCTAATGAGGCGTCGGAATCCAAGGACCCCACGAAGTCTGAGGCGAAGGAAGAAGCGGCAACTCGCAAGGTTGCTGATGACGGACGTCCGGTCTTCAACGACAGCGAGCTCAACGGCGGCACGATCCCGGCACCAATGATCAAATCCCCGACGAACTAACTTTCGCTTTCTAAGCTAGGACTACGGCGGTAATTCTCGCTGTCAAGAAACCACGTTGAGGGGACTGAGTATCACCGTGAACTCGACCGCACTGGAAACCGCAAAAAAGCGCATGCGCTTTTTGCTGATCTTATCTTTGGCAGCACTCCTGGCGATTGCTGGTCGTCTCTTTTGGGTGCAGGGCATCAACGCATCCACCGTCGCCGACGCCGCTCAAGCCGATCGCCAGCGCGAAGAAATCATCGCGCCGACGCGCGGTTCAATAGTCGATCGCAAGGGAACCCTATTGTCGGTCAGCGTGGATCGCTACGACCTGGTGATCGATCAGCGTGATCAACGAGATCAAATTCGTCGCGCCAAGCGTGATGGCACTAACGGCAGCGAGTTCATCGGCTGGGACCAGGCGATCCAGGAACTTGCGGAAATTCTTGAGCAGAACCCCGAGGACCTTGCCAAGTCGGTTCAGCCGCAGGATGAGGCCAAGCCCAAGGGCTACGTGGTTCTTGCCAAGGGAGTCACCCCAGAAGTCAAAAACGAGGTCATGGAAGTTGGCATCCCCCGTCTGACTCCCTTGCTGCGCAGCGAAAGGCAATATCCGCAAGGTGTCATTGCCGGACCGTTGCTTGGCTTCGTTCGAAATTCCGAAGACCAGACCACGGTGGTCGGTGCCGAAGGGCTCGAACTGAGCCAGGAGGAGCATCTGAAGGGAACCAACGGCAGCCGCAAGATCGAGGTGAGCGCCGACGGCGTGCGCATCCCGGTCACCGAAGTCGAAGAAACTCCTGCGGTCAACGGCCAGGACGTGATGCTCACCATCGATTCCGACGTGAACTATGTGGCCCAGCGTGAAGCCGAAAAGAAGCAGAAAGAATTCAACGCTGAATGGGTTTCGGTCGTCGTGATCGACGTGAAAACCGGCAAGCTTCTTGCCATCGGCGACTCTGCGCAGCTGGATCCCAACGATCCGGGAGCGACCGACCCTGAATTCCGGCGTTCGGTGGCCATCACCCGCGCCTTCGAACCAGGCTCTACGGGCAAAGCCGCCATCTTCGCCGCAGCGATCGACCAAGGCGCAGTGTCTGCGAAGACCGAAATGCGCGTCCCGAACAAGGTGACGGTCACCAAGGAGACGATCCACGACTCGCTGCCGCACGCCACCTACGACATGACCGTGGCCGGAATCTTCGCCCGCTCCTACAACACCGGCACGGTGATGGTGGGCAACAAGCTCAGCAACGAGGAACGCTATGACTACATGCGAAAGTTTGGGCTGGGCAGCCCCATCTACCTTGGACTGAATGGTGCCAGTGCCGGTCAGCTGGCAAAACCCGAGAATTGGGACCGACGCCAGCAGTACACGACCATGTTCGGCCAGGGCTATTCGCAGACCGTGCTGCACACGGCATCGATCTTCCAGGCCTTGGCCAACGGCGGCGAACTGATTGCACCAAGCCTCATCGAAGGGTACAAGAACGAAGACGGAAGCATCACCAAACCTGAAGCCCCGAAAACGACCCGGGTTGTGAAAAAGACGACATCTAAAGAGATGCTCAAACTCATGGAAGGTGTCGTGGACTCCGGCACCGGTACTAAAATGAAGATACCGGGCTACCGGGTAGGCGGAAAGACCGGTACCGGCCAGGCCGCCAGCGACAAAGGCTACGACGGATACAGCTATTCGTTTGCCGGCGTAGCACCGCTGGATGACCCGCAATACGTTGTGGTGGCAACCATGTACCGTCCACAGGGCAGCTGGAAGAACTTTTCGGTCGCCGACACGTTCACCGAGGTGATGAGCCACGTGCTCAACACCTACAACGTGCCGCCAAGCTCCACTAAATCTGAGTCGTACGACGTCTTCGTTGGTAAGGAACAAAAGAAACCTTGGTAGTTCAGGAATCAGGCACGCCACGCGAGCTGGAACGTTATTTACGACCCCAATCGGTCAAGGGAATCAGCTTTGACCGGCTCTGCGCGATGCTAGCCGCTGCTGCAAAGAACCAAGGGGCCTCGGCCAACCCGCGCATTACCGGCGTGAGCCTGAACCCGCAGATCGTCCAGCCGGGAGACGTGTTCCTGGCCATTTCGGGCGCCAAGCGGCACGGAGCCGAATTCCTTGCGGCAGCGCTCGAACACGGTGCAGTTGCCCTGATCACCGATCAGGCCGGTCTGGGATTCTTGCCTGCCGACCTTTCCATTCCGGTAGCGGTAGTGCCGAGCGTCCGACAGATCGCCGCCCGAGCCGCTAGCAGCGTCTACGGTACGGACACTCACTGCCCGCAGCTGCTCGCGGTGACCGGTACCAATGGCAAAACCACGACCAGCTACATGATCCGCGCGATCACCGAAGCCCTGGGCCGGCACTCCGGTCTGGTGGGCACCATCGAAATGTCTGCTCGCGGCCAGATCATCCCCAGCGTGCTGACCACTCCGGAGGCCACCCAGCTGCACGGCGTCTTGGCGCGGATGCAGGAACAAGATGTCGCCACCGTGGCCATGGAAGTCTCCAGCCATTCACTGAGCTATGGCCGGGTGGACGGACTTCGTTTTGCGGTCTCCGGATATACCAACCTCACCCAAGACCACTTGGACCTGCATGGTTCGATGGAAGAGTACTTCCAGACCAAAGCGGAGCTGTTCACCGCGCGGCACAGTGAACGCGCTGTGGTGATGGTCGACGATCCGTACGGCCAGCGCTTGGCAGAGCAGGCCTTGATCCCCACCGAATCGCTGAGCCTCGATGCTGCCAACCAAAGCGCCGACTGGAGAGTCACCGAGCTTGCACATAGTGCGCTTGGACATAAATTCGTCATCGTGCACCGGGACGGGCGAACCCTGCGTGCCCGTACCGGGCTGCCGGGCCTGTTCAATGTCGCCAATGCGGCGCTCGCCACGCTCATGGTGCTTTCCAGCGGAGTGGCCCTCGACACGCTGCAGCAGGTGCTGGAGGAGCACGATCCGCTCTCGGTGTCGGTTCCCGGACGCATGCAGGTCATCGGCGAAGCCCCGATTGCCGTGGTGGACTTCGCGCACAATTCCGACGCACTGGCCAAGGCGCTGGACTCGGTCCGCACCGGAGCCCAAGGCCGGCGGATCATCGTCTTCGGCGCCACCGGCGAACGCGACAAGACCAAGCGGCCGGATATGGGTGCGGTCGCTGCACGCCACGCCGACATCGTCATTGTCACCGACGACGACCCGCACGGCGAAGATCCAGCTCCGATCCGCGAACAGGTTGCCGCCGGAGCACAGCAGGTTCTCGATTCCGAGCGTCCGCAGGTGCAGCTGTACAACATCGCGCCACGCGCTAAAGCCGTAGAGTTCGCTGTGAGTTTGGCGGGGGTCCAAGATGCGATCCTCATCGCCGGTCGCGGACACGAAATCAGCCAAGACGTAGCGGGAATTGACGTTGCGCTCGATGACCGCGTCGAATTGGCCAACGCCCTAAAACTTCATGGGTTTGTGACCATTTACTAGCTCACAGAAGTCCTCGACCACGGCCGCTCAAGTGTAAAGTCCTAATTGCCATGATTGATTTGTCCTTCTCCGACCTGCTCGCGATCACCGGGGGTCGCGCGACAGCTTCTGTCGACCCATCCACCGTCATCTCATCGGTCACCACCGATTCGCGTGACGTGCTTCCCGGATCCCTCTTTGTCGCCAAGCCCGGCGAGTTCTCCGACGGGCACGCCTTTATCGACAAGGCCCTCGCCGGCGGCGCCGTGCTGGCCTTGGCCGAACGCATCACCTTAGATGACCGGCGGGTCGAGCATCCGGCAATCATCGTGGAAGACGCGGTGGAAGCCATGGGCCGCATCGCCGCGCACCTCGTGGAATACCTGAAGGCCGAGAACGACGCCGTGGTGATCGGGATTACCGGTTCGGCCGGCAAGACCACCACCAAGGACCTGCTGGCGACGATCTTGGCCAAGGTCGCCCCGACCGTTTCCCCGATCGGCTCCTACAACGGCGAGGTCGGCGTACCGCTGACCGTGTTCACCGCCACCAAGGACACCAAATACCTGGTGATCGAAATGGGCGCCACCGGAGTGGGGCATCTGACCTACCTGACCGACATGGTCCGCCCGAAGCTCGGTGTGGTGCTCTGCGTCGGGACCGCTCACGCCGGTGAATTCGGCGGAGTCGAGAACATCGAAAAGGCCAAGGGCGAACTCGTTGAGGCCTTGGACGCCTCCGGGACCGCCTTGCTGAACTTCGAAGATGCCAGGGTGGCGCGCATGGCGGAACGCTCCGGGGGAGCGGTCCGGTACTTCGGCAGCATCGCGGGCAAGCCACAGGAAGCCAGCGTCTGGGCCAATGATGTGGTGGTCAATGCGCATGGCCAGCCCGAGCTCACCCTCGAATTCGCCGACGGCTACAGCCAGCGGATCACCTCCGGCCTGCTGGGCCGCCACCACGTGAGCAACATTCTCGCCGCCGCAAGCGCAGCCTTTGAACTCGGCATCGCGGCAGCGCTGATCGCCGAGACCCTCGATGGGTTGGCCGCCGGAAGCCGCTGGCGGATGGAGCGCATCGAGCGGGCCGACGGGGTCACCATCATCAACGACGCCTACAACGCAAACCCGGAATCCATGCGCGCCGCACTGCGCACCCTGGCCGAGCTCGGCCTGCCCGATGAGCAGGGCCACGCCCGGCGCACCTGGGCGGTATTGGGTGAAATGCTCGAACTCGGGGACGACTCCCGGCACGAACATGACGTGCTGGGACGGATCGCGGTTCGCATGAACATCAAGAAATTGCTGGTCATCGGGTGGGGCGCGAAACTTGCCTATAACTCGGCGGTGCTTGAAGGCAGCTGGGGAGACGAAGCTTATTTCGTGGAAGATCTAGACGAAGCACGTACCTTGCTTCAAGAGCAGCTACTACCCGGAGATATTGTCCTGTTTAAATCCTCTAACGGGGCCGGTCTACGCTTCCTCGGCGACGACATTGCAGCATTCGCGAAGGAAGGCGACAACGCATGATCGCATTGATTTTGGGGGCCGGCATTGCCCTCGTGCTGACCATGGTGGCCATGCCGCTGTACATCCGCCTGCTCACCAAGAAACAGTACGGCCAGGTCGTGCGCGATGACGGGCCGAACTCGCACGCCATCAAGTCCGGCACCCCGACCATGGGCGGCGTGGTCTTCGTCTTGGCCGTGTTCGTCGCTTACTTTGCCACGCACCTGATCCTCGGTTTAATGGGACGCACCTCCTCGGGAATCACCGCCAGCGGTTTGCTGGTGCTGCTGCTCTTTGGCGGAATGGGCCTGGTCGGCTTCCTCGATGACTTCATCAAGATCTTCAAGAAGCGTTCATTGGGCTTGCGCGCCTGGCAGAAGATTGTCTTGCAGGCCTTCTTCGGCATCAGCTTCGCCGTGCTCGCCTTGCAATTCCCCAATGACCAGGGCTTGACCCCCGGCTCTACCGCAATTTCCTTCCTGCGCGACACCAACATTGATCTGGCCTTCGCTGGCCCAATGCTGGGCATGATCCTGTTCGTGCTCTGGGCGAACTTCATCGTTACCGGTGCTACCAACGGGGTGAACCTGACCGACGGCTTGGACGGGCTGGCTACCGGTGCCTCGATCATGGTCTTCGGCGCCTACACCCTGATGGGAATCTGGCAGCAGAACCAGGCCTGCAGCAACATGGATTCGCTGGACGTCTGCTACTCGGTGCGTGACCCGCAGGACCTGGCCCTGCTTGGCGCCACCCTCTCCGGCGCGCTGATCGCCTTCCTCTGGTTCAACGCCAAGCCGGCGAAGATCTTCATGGGGGATACCGGTTCGCTTGCTATCGGCGGTGCCGTGGCTGCCTTCGCGATCCTCTCGCGCACCCAGCTGCTGCTGGTGGTTATCGCCGGCCTGTTCGTGATCATCACCCTGTCGGTGATCATCCAGGTGGGCTACTTCAAGCTCTCGGGCGGCAAGCGCGTGTTCAAGATGGCGCCGCTGCAGCACCACTTCGAGCTTTCGGGCTGGTCCGAAGAAAATGTTGTTATTCGATTCTGGATTCTTGCCGGGCTGTTCGTGGCAGCCGGGCTGGGTCTGTTCTACTCCGAATGGGTTGTCGCGCTGTGAGTGAAAAACTGGCCGATCTGAGAAGCTGGGATGCTAATTGGAAAGGCTTGCGCGTCCTCGTTGCAGGTCTAGGGCTTTCGGGATTCTCTGCCGCCGATACCCTGATCGAGCTGGGCGCGATGGTCAGCGTCATCGACGGCCGCGACGATAAGATCAACGCCCAGCGTGCTGAAACGCTCATGCTGGTCGGAGCCCACGAGGTGCTGCTCGGCGAGCAGCACGTCGCTTCGCTGCCGCAGATCGATGGCGCGGCGCCAGAGCTGGTAATCGTTTCGCCAGGCTGGAATCCACGTCACCCGGTATTGCTTCAAGCCGCGGAAGCCGGCATCGAGATCTGGGGCGATATCGAACTGGCCTGGCGGGTCCAGAACCGCGCCGGGCGTAGCGCTCCGAAATGGCTGGCGATCACCGGCACCAACGGCAAGACCACCACGGTAGGAATGACCGAAGCGATCCTGCAGGCCGCTGGCCTGCGGGCGATCGCCGTGGGCAATGTCGGCACCCCGATTCTCGATGCGGTGCGCGAGCCGGTGGAATACGACGTGTTCGTTGTTGAGCTCTCCAGCTTCCAGCTGCACTACACGCACAGCATTTCTCCGCTTGCCTCGGTGGTGCTGAACATCGCGGAGGACCATGTCGATTGGCATGGCGGATTCGAAGGCTACAAGGCCGACAAGGCCAAGATCTACGAACGCACCGAAGTCGCCGCGATCTTCAATACCGCCGATGCGTCGACGCTGAAAATGGTGGAGAACGCTGATGTCGTCGAGGGCTGCCGGGCCATTGGCTTCTCTACGGACAGCCCGGCGGTTTCCACCGTAGGCATCGTCGAAGGACTGCTGGTGGACCGCGCATTCATCGAAGAGCGGCGAAGCAACGCGCTTGAACTGGTGGCGCTGACAGATATCGGCGAGATCGTTCCGCGGCATACCGCGGCCAACGCCGCGGCGGCGGCCGCCTTGGCCCGCGCCTACGGGGTGGAAGCCGAAGCAATCGCCAAGGGGCTCAGCGGGTTTGATTCCGGAGCGCACCGCATCCAAGCGGTGGCGCGTCGCGATGAGATCTTGTGGATCAACGACTCCAAGGCAACCAACCCGCATGCGGCAAATGCTTCCCTTGCGGCGTTCAGCTCGGTGCTGTGGATCGCCGGCGGCTTGTCCAAGGGCGTGGACTACACCGACTTGATCAAGGAACATGCCCAACGGCTCAGCGCCGTGCTGCTGATCGGCACGGATAACGATTCGCTGCGTGCGGCGCTGGCCGAACAGGCGCCGCAGGTACCGCTGATCGACATCACCGCTCAGGGGCTAGCCGCCGACGGCGTTGCCCCTACCGGGACTCAGGTGATGACCCAAGCGGTGCGCAAGGCGGCGGAACTAGCTCAAGCCGGTGACACCGTGCTAATGGCGCCGGCTGCGGCATCCATGGATCAATTCAGCTCCTACGCCCAGCGTGGCAACGCATTTATCAGCGCGGTCAGTGATCTGATGGATGCGGGCACCGAAGAAACCAAGTAAGCAGCGGACGGGACGGGAGGCAGATATGGCGTCACCACGTGGCAAAAAAGCCAGGAACGGAAAGCCTAAAATCTCCCCGATTTCCCGGCTCATCGGCAATATCGAATCCGGTAGTGCCCGGACCGCCTCCATTGACTACATGCTGGTGTTCGTCACCTCCATTGCCTTAGCCGTTTTCGGTGTGCTGATGGTGCAGTCTTCGGCATCGGTCGAGGCGATCGCGCGCGGAAACGACGGCTTTGAGGTGGCGATCTCCCAGGCGATGTTCGCCGCGTTGGGGATCGTGTGCATGATCGTCATGCAATTTTTCAAACCAGAGTCCTTGAAGCGGCTCGCCTGGCCCGCGGCAATCATCGCGTTCGGGCTGCTCTTCCTGGTGGCCTTCACCCCGCTGGGCCATGAGGTCTTGGGCAACCGAAACTGGATCCGCATCACCGCTACCGTAGGGCTGCAGCCCAGTGAATTCGCCAAGCTGGCGTTGGCGGTTTTTGCCGCGTTCATGCTGGAAAAGAAACAGGGCATGCTGCACGACTACAAGCACCTGTTCATTCCAGTAGTCGCTCCCGTCGGCGGCGCCATCCTCTTGCTGGTGCTGTGGGGCAAGGATGTGGGTACCGCGCTGATCCTAATCCTGATCATCGCCACCGCATTATTCCTCGGCGGGCTCAAGATCAAGTGGCTGGCCCTGACCGGCGCCGCGGGTTTCATCGTGCTCTCGGTCTTGGTTTTTGCCTCTAGCAACCGACGTGCCCGCATGCTGGCATGGCTGAACATCGACTGCGGTCCCGATGACCGGATCTGCTACCAGTCGAGCATGGGACTGCATGCCTTCGCATCGGGTGGCTGGTTCGGTGTAGGCGCCGGGCAATCACGGTTGAAGTGGTCGTATGTTCCGGAAGCTCAGAACGACTTTATCTTCTCAATCCTTGGTGAAGAGTTCGGCTTTGTCGGAGTGCTCTTCGTGCTGTGCATGTTCGCGCTGTTGGCCTTGGCCATGTACCGCATTTCGATGCGCGCAAATGACCTGTACACGAAGGTGCTCATGGGTTGCATATCTTCGTGGATCATTGGCCAGACGTTCATCAACCTCGGCACCGTCAGCGGATTGCTGCCGGTCATCGGCGTGCCCTTGCCGTTCATTTCTTCCGGCGGCTCGGCCATGCTTGCGGTAATGCTCGCCATGGGTTTTGTCCTGTGTTCTGCTCGCGCCCAAAAGGTCGCCGCATTGGCTACCCTTGTCGAGGATGCCAAGAAGCCTAAAAAGTAGTATTCGCTTACGTTATTGCCTAATAGCCGGTCTTGGACCCAAGGAGTAGAAAAGCCATGAGTGATCCGATCCGTCTGGTAGTTGCCGGAGGCGGAACCGCCGGCCATATCTCGCCGATGCTGGCGATCGCTGATGCGGTCCGCAAGCGGGACCTTCAAGCAGAGATCCTCGCGCTGGGATCCCCGGGCGGACTCGAAACGAAGCTGGTGCCGGAAGCCGGATACCGGCTGGAGCTGATTCCCAAGGCGCCGATGCCTCGCAGTATTTCGCTGGATCTGCTCAAGTTCCCTTTCCGATTCCTGAAGGCGCTAAGCCAAGCGAAGCGGACCCTGCGCGAAACCGGTGCCGAAGCACTGCTCGGCGTGGGAGGTTACGTATGCACACCAGCCTATCTCGCGGCAAAGCAGCTGGGGATACCGACCTTTGTCCATGAGGCGAACTCGGTAGCCGGCATGGCCAATAAATTGGGTGCCAAACACGCGGTAGCGGTCGGAACCACCTTCGCCAATACCGGGTTGCCTAAGGAACGCCAGGTGGGCATGCCGATGCGCTCGAATATTGCGCTGATGGATCGCAACGCGTTGCGCGAGGAAGCACGCGCGTATTTCGGCCTCACCGATGAAGCTCCGGTTCTCCTGGTCACCGGAGGTTCCTCCGGAGCGCAGAGCTTGAACACCACGATTATTGCCGCGCTCGATGAGCTGACGGCCGCCGGGATTCATGTGGTGCATATTACCGGCCGGGAAAAGCAGGCCACCGATGCCCAGGGAAATCTCTTGGCGCAGGAGGGCTATACGCAGCGCGAATATGTGGAACGCATGGACTACGCCTATGCGGCGGCCGATCTGATGATCTGCCGTTCGGGTGCCGGGACCGTCTGCGAGCTGGCCGTGGCGGGCACCCCTTCGGTACTGGTGCCCTTGCCTATCGGCAATGGTGAGCAGAAGCTCAATGCGCGTGAACTCGTCGCAGCCGGGGGCGCGGTGCTGGTCTCCGACGGCGAATTCACTCCCGACTTTGTCACCGACACGGTGCTGAAGCTGGTCACCGATCAGCATAAACTTGAACAGATGTCGCAGGCCGCCGCGGCCCAGGGGCAGCGAGACGCCGCCGAACAGATGGCGGCCCTGATTATCGATGAAGTTTCAACCCGCCGTTCAGCGTCGGGCCAGAAAGGCTAAACATGGCACAGCAGCCAGGCGAGCACATCGCCGAACTTGGCAAGGTACATCTGATGGGTGTTGGCGGTGTTGGCGTATCTGCCGTAGCCCGACTGCTATTGGACTATGGGGTATCGGTGTCCGGCTCCGACGCCAAGAACCTGCCGGTTCTCGACGGCTTGCGTGAGCGCGGCGCGCGTATTCATGTCGGCTATGACCCACAGAACTTAGGTGACGCGGACACCGTGGTGATCTCCTCGATCATCAAGCCCGGGAACGCCGAATACGATGAAGCGCTCCGCCGGGGACTGCGCATCTTGCACCGCTCCGAGGGGCTCGAAGCGACCATGCGCGGCCATCAGCAGGTGGTGACCATCGCCGGAACCCACGGCAAGACCACCACTACGTCGTTGACCGCCCATATGCTGAAGACCGCAGCGGCAGCCCCGTCTTTTGCCGTGGGCGCGAACATTCCAAGTCTGGGCACCAACGCAGAACTCGGCGCGGGAGGGATCTTCGTCGCCGAGGCGGATGAGTCCGATTCATCGTTCTTGAATTATCGGCCAAATGTCATTGTGGTCACCAACGTCGAAGCCGATCACCTCGATCACTATGGTACGGCGGAAGCCGTGCACCAGGCCTTTGTAGATTTCGCTCGGTTGCTGCCCGCGGATGGTCTGCTCATCTGCTGTGCAGATGATGAAGGCGCCAACGGCCTGGCTCGCAAGATGCGCCATGAACGTCCCGAACTGCGGATCCAGACCTACGGTTTCGCCGATCACGCTGACCGTCGGCTCAGCGATGCGCGCGCGCTGGACGACGGGCGTTTCGTGTGCACCATCGAATGGGGCAGCGGTGAGAGCCATACGCTGAACCTTGCGGTGCCTGGCCAGCACAATCTGCTTAACGCTGCCGCAGCCCTGGCGGTAGGCATGGATGCCGGGCTTGAAATCGCCGATGCGCTTGAGGCTTTGGCCAGTTTTGCAGGTGCAGCGCGCCGTTTCGAGTTCAAAGGCGAAGCCGAAGGCGTGCGTGTCTATGATGACTACGCCCACCATCCCACCGAAGTAAATGCCGCCTTGAAGGCAGGACGCGCGGTGGCCGGGGACGGCAAGCTGCATGTGGTGTTCCAACCGCATCTTTTCAGCCGAACCCAAGAGTTCTACCGCCAGTTCGCCCAAGCCTTGTCGTTGGCCGACAGCGTGCGCGTTCTGGAGATCTACCCGGCACGTGAAGAGCCGATCCCCGGAGTCACCAGCGCGCTGATCGCCGAGCGGATCGAAGTGCCAAGCGAGGTGCTCAGCCCGGTGGCGGCGGTGGCCCACGTGGTCGAGTATGCCGAACCCGGAGATGTCGTGATGACCATTGGTGCCGGAGATGTGACCGAACTTGGTTCGCAAATCGTCGCGGCACTGTCCTGCGAATAAAGCTGGGAGCCACTATGGGGGAAAACACCAAGGTTGTCGAGCTGCCAGCCAGCCCGGAGAAGAAACGACGCAAGCTGCTCATTATCATCGCCGCAAGCATTGTGGCGCTGAGCATCGCGGCGGTATTGATTCTCAGTTTTTCGCCGCTGCTTGCCGCGAAGAAAATTGAGGTGACCGGAAGCAAGCTGGTCAGCGAGCAGAAGCTGCTCGAAGCGTTGGCGCCGCTGGAAGGAGTGCCGCTGCCGCGGATCTCCGAATCGCGTGTCGTAGAGCTTATCGGCGATCAGCCAGCCGTGGACGAGATTGTGGTGCGTGCAAAAATGCCCGACACGCTAGTCGTCGAAGTGGTCGAGGCCGTGCCTGTGGCGATCCTGGTGGAGGGGAAAAATTCCTATATCGTCTCGTCTACCGGAGAGAAGCTGAAAAAAGTCGGAGAGAATGACAAAACCAAACTTCCTCGGGTGAAGGCCTCGGATCAAACCAAAGACCCGGAGCAGTTTCAGCTGCTGACCGGGATCCTGAGCACGGTGGAGCCCAACGTGCTCAAGCAGGTCTCCACCGCTACGCTGACCCAGGCTGGTTTCATGGAACTCGCCTTGCCGAAGAAGCGAACTCTGATCTGGGGAGACGGAGGGAAAGCCGCACTTAAAAATGAAGTTGCGAAGATTTTCCTCGACGAACTAAATGAAAATCCGAAGATGGCCAAGGTCATCGACGTGACCAATCCAGAAAACCCGGTGACGTATTAAGTCGTTCGCCACGGGCGAGGGATGAACATTCTCAAGGTAAATTCTGGAAAGATAGGTTTCAATAGGCGACACGCCACGGCGGTCGTTGCAGAAAGCCAGCATGGCTCATAGCGTTCTTAATAGCGATAGCTTGACAGAAACTTAACCTTAAGGCAGAAGGTCAAGGTTTCGCGCATGAATCGTGAAATATGTAGCACATCTAACAAGGGAAGCGGGACGTGGCAGCTCCACAGAATTACCTCGCGGTCATTAAAGTCGTCGGAATCGGCGGTGGCGGTGTAAACGCAGTCAATCGAATGATCGAAGTCGGTCTCAAGGGCGTTGAATTCATCGCCATCAATACCGATGCGCAGGCTCTACTCATGAGTGATGCCGACGTTAAGCTCGACGTAGGACGCGAACTTACTCGCGGCCTCGGCGCTGGCGCGAACCCTGATGTGGGACGCCAGGCAGCCGAAGACCACGTTGAAGAGATCGAAGACGTCCTACGCGGCGCCGACATGGTCTTCGTGACCGCCGGCGAAGGCGGTGGCACCGGTACCGGTGGCGCGCCCGTCGTGGCACGAATCGCCCGCGGATTGGGCGCTCTGACCATCGGTGTCGTCACCCGCCCATTCACCTTCGAAGGTCGCCGCCGCGCGAACTCGGCCGAAAATGGCATCGAAGCACTACGCGACGAAGTCGATACTCTGATCGTCATCCCGAACGACCGGCTGCTGTCCATCTCGGACCGCAACGTTTCCGTTCTGGACGCATTCCGCCAAGCAGACCAGGTACTGCTTTCCGGTGTTCAGGGCATCACCGACTTGATCACCACCTCGGGTCTGATCAACCTCGACTTCGCCGACGTGAAGTCCGTTATGCAGGGTGCCGGCTCGGCACTTATGGGTATCGGCTCAGCACGTGGCGAGGATCGTGCGGTGAAGGCCGCAGAGCTAGCAATCGCTTCGCCGTTGCTGGAAGCATCCATTGACGGTGCGCATGGCGTCCTGCTCTCCATTCAGGGTGGCTCGGATCTCGGTTTGTTTGAGATCAACGAGGCAGCTCGTCTGGTTCAGGAAGTCGCGCACCCAGAAGCCAATATCATCTTCGGTGCCGTCATCGACGACGCTTTGGGTGACGAAGCTCGAGTTACGGTGATTGCTGCCGGCTTTGACGAGCCAGATGTAACCAGCAAGCCGATGGCTCCGCTGGCTTCGAAGCCAGCGGCCAGCCGTCAAGCACAAGAGCAGCAGCCTGTTCCAGCTGCGGTGGCCCCTGAAGCAACACCAGCTCCGGCGGCTGCTGCTCCAGAAGCAAAGCCAGCGGCAGCGGAGCAGGACAACTCCTTCCAGGATCTTCCAGACGTTGTCGACTCGGACCTTAACGGTTCGAACGATGACCTGGACGTTCCGGACTTCCTAAAGTAAAAACAGCGACAAGCTGAGCAGTGCTACATTTCGCGTCGAACCTCGATTCGAGTATCCAAGTGGCATTTACCACGCAAGCCGAGGGAAACCTGGCCTTGCATGTAAATGATGACCCCCACTTAGTGGGGGAGCATCGGGCCAAGCTGGAAGACTCGATCGGGGTTCGTCGTTTTTCATTGCACTTCATGAACCAAATCCATTCCACAGTGGCGGTGCATATTGCCCCAGAGCAGCGCACCTCATGGAATGAACCCGAGGCGCCGACCTGCGATGCGCTCATCGACCCTACCGGGCGCGAAGCCCTCGCCGTCATGGTGGCCGATTGCCTGCCGGTCCTTTTTGTGGCACGAGACACGCACAATGCTCGGACTTTCACCGCCGCGGCCCACGCCGGTCGTCGGGGGCTACTGGGCGGGATTCTGGCGCATACCGTCGATGAACTGCATGGATTGGGCGCAGAATCGGTTGAGGCCGTCATCGGTCCGGCGATCTGCGGGCGCTGCTATGAAGTCCCGGAAGCCATGGCAGCCGAATCCGAGCTAGCGCGACCGGGCATACGAACCAGCACCAGCTGGGGGACCCCCGCGCTCGATCTACCGGTTTCGGCCGAGCAAGAGCTCTCGGCACTAGGCGTTCAGGTGCAGCAAAGCAGAATTTGCACCTTGGAGGATGAGAGATTCTTCTCCTATCGAAGAACTCCTCAATCGGGTCGATTGGCTGGCCTGATATGGCCGAAAACCTAGGCTTGCGCGACACACCGCGCAAAAAAATTCGAATGAGCGATGCCTGTCGATTGCCGTGCGGTAGCGTCAGAGTAGCGGAATCATGCACCTGCGCGTGCATGCACGGGACAACTGAGGAGAAATATCGTGGCTGACGGACTACGTAAGGCAATGGTCTATCTTGGCTTGGCGGATGCTGTCGAGCAGAGCGAGGCCGAAATGGACAACTCAGAACCTAGGACCCAGGTGCGGGCCGTAGAAGATGCTGCCCCGCAGCGTCCTTCCGAAGCCCCGCGCCCGCAGCCGGTAGTCAAGCCGGTTGCCCCGCATTCCGTAGCCAAAGAACCAGAGAGCGAATACCGTGCTCCGGTCACACCGATTAAGCGTGCCCCTTCAGTACGGGATGAGGATTCCGAATTGCGTCAAATTACTACCGTTCACCCGCGTTCTTACAACGATGCCAAAATCATCGGTGAGAACTTCCGTGACGGAATCCCGGTGATTATGAATGTCACCGATATGGGAGAAACCGATGCTAAGCGCCTAGTCGATTTCTCGGCTGGCCTAGTTTTCGCACTCCACGGCTCCATCGAGCGAGTCACGAATAAAGTATTTCTGCTCTCCCCGGCCACTGTGGAAGTACTGGGTGAAGACCGTAAACAGTCCGAAGCCCAGGCGACTTTCTTCAACCAGAGTTAAGCTGCAGGAGCGAGCGCGTAAACATGGTGTTCGGGATTATTTATTTCCTGCTAGCTGTCTTGCAGATTCTGCTAATAATGCGAATTGTGTTGGACATAACTGAAAGTTTTGCACGGCATTGGCGACCGAAAGGGATCGCGCTAGTGGCTGCAACTGCAATCGTCACGATTACCGACCCGCCGCTGCGTTGGTTGAGACGCAGGATTAAGCCATTGGATATCGGTGGAATCCGGCTTGACTTGTCATTTTTGATCCTGTTTATCGTCGTAATGATTGTCAAATCGATCATTAGTGGCGTAGGTTACAGTACAGGGATCTGAGCAGGTATTTCGTAGAAGAATACGAGGATCTGGCAGAGTCCTAAACTGTAAAATTCAATAGAAAAAGAGCTGTCCCGGCAGTTCGGTTTCGTAATTAGTGTCCGAATCGTTATATCCTTTAGGAAATAGTGCTCCGACTTCACCGGTCGCGACACTGAATGAACGGTAAGTGTTTCGCTAGACATCAACGGTCGAGCGGAAATGATCCCAGTATTGAGGTGACCCAATGGCTTTGACGCCAGAAGACGTAGTCAATAAGCGGTTTCAGCCGACCAAGTTCCGTGAAGGCTACGACCAAGACGAGGTAGATGACTTCCTCGACGAGATCGTTGTGGAGCTGCGTCGCCTGACCGGTGAGAACGAAGAGCTGCGCAGCCGCTTGGCAGCGCAAGGCGGGGACACCAGCGTCTCGGCCAAGGAACAGTCCGTTCCAGCTCCCGTGGCCGCCGCTCCAGCTGCGAAACCAGCTGAAGAAAAGAAGGCTGAAACCAAGCCGGAAGAGCCAAAGAAGGTCGAGACCCCAGCCGCTGCACCAGTAGCCGAGGCCAAGAAGGCCGAAGCTCCGGTTGCTGCAGCCAAGGTCGAGGACAAGAAGGACGCGGCTCCTGGAGCCAACGCCGTTCCTGCTGCCGCTCCTCGCACCGAATCCGCAGAATCTGCAGCCAACGTGCTTTCGATGGCACAGCGACTGCACGATGAATACGTTGCCTCCGGTGTTGAGCAGCGTGACAAGATCATCTCGGAAGCTAAGACCGAAGCGAACTCGCTGGTTACCTCTGCAGAAGAGAAGAGCCGCAAGACTCTCTCCGCACTGGAACAGCAGAAGTCCGTACTTGAGCGCAAGCTTGAGCAGCTGCGTGGCTTCGAGCGTGACTACCGTGCACGTCTGAAGACTTACATCGAAGGACAGCTCCGCGACCTTGAGTCGCAGGGATCCATCGATAACGCAACCAAGTCCAACTAGTCCCTTACGGGTTTGATGGCTTGAACTAAATATAAGTACAGTTGACGGTGGTGCTCGGGTTTGTCCGGCGCCACCGTTGATGTTTAAAGGGAATTAATGGGTAATAGTGTGAGTGCTTCACAACCGAGAAGTGCTGCTGCGGCCAAGCGCTTCACCGGCATAGGGCTGGTCATCGCCCTGATCGCATTGGTCCTGGACCAAGCGGTCAAAATTCTCGTGGAGAGAAATATGGAACTCGGCGAATCCTTCGTGGTCATCCCGAATTTCTTGGATATCCATTACATTCTCAATCCCGGGGCCGCCTTCTCCATGGGCGAAGACTTCACCATCGTCTTTGCCATCTTGCAAGCGGCGGTCGTGGTCTACGTGATCTATCTGCTGCTGCGCAAGGTGGCGGTACGCTCCTGGGCGATCATCCTGGGATGTCTGCTCGGTGGGGTCGCGGGAAACCTGGCCGACCGAATCTTCCGCGAGCCGGCCTTTGGCTTCGGGCATGTAGTTGACATGTTCTCCGTCCAAAACTTTGCCATCTTCAACGTCGCCGACTCGTTTATCGTCTGCTCGATGATCGTGGTTGCGCTGATGCTGATCCGCGGAAGGAATTTGGATGGCACCATCGGCGATGCGCCGACTAAGAAAATAAACGACGGGGACGACGAAGGCACGGAGCCCACAGCATGAGCGGTACCGACACCACCGAGAACCACGCACTAGTCGTCGCCCCAGAGGATGCCGGGCAACGTCTGGACGTCCACATCTCCAAGACCTTGGAAATCCCGCGCACCCTGGCCAAATCCCTGTGCAAGGATTCGATGGTTGAAGTCAACGGACGGATTGTCACCAAGCCGCTCAAACTCCAAGCGGGGGACAGGCTGCAAGTGACCATCCCACCCCAGGCCGATCCATTAGAAATCAGAGTAATTGCCGTGGAAGATCTGAAGATTATTGCCGACGAAGATGACTATGTGGTCATCGATAAGCCGGTAGGCGTCGCGGCGCATCCTTCGCCGGGTTGGGTCGGACCGACCGTGGTCGGTGCGCTGATGGCCGAGGGATATAACATCTCAACCTCAGGTGCGTCGGAACGCCAGGGCATCGTGCACCGGCTCGACGTCGGAACCAGCGGCCTGATGGTGGTGGCCAAGTCCGAACGCGCCTATACCGCGCTCAAGCGTGCCTTCAAGGAACGTACTCCGAAGAAGGTCTACCACGCGGTGGTCCAGGGATTGCCGGATCCTCTTGAAGGAACCATCGACGCGCCCATCGGCCGCCACCCGGGACACGACTGGAAGTTCGCGGTACTCGAAGGCGGGCGCGATTCGGTGACCCATTACGAAATGCTCGAAGCCTTCGGACGGGCAAGTTTGGTCGAAGTGCAATTGGAAACCGGTCGAACCCACCAGATCCGCGTGCACTTCTCAGCCTTCGGCCACCCCTGCGTCGGCGACCAAACCTATGGTGCGGACCCGAAGTTCAGTGCCGCCCTGGGGCTGACCCGCCAATGGCTACATGCCAAGCGTCTAGGATTCAACCATCCGGTCACCGATCAATGGGTCGAGTACGAAAGCGAATATCCGCACGATCTGTCGGGTGCATTGGAGCTACTGCGCGAAGGAACTTACTAGTTCCCTCGGTGCTTGCTATGAGAGCTCCCACAGCGGGTGGGGCAGTGGACGAAATTCGTTGCGTGAATCGCTAGACTGGTTCAGTGAGCGCGACACGTGACGGATTTGTCCATCTGCATACCCATACCGAATACTCCATGCTGGACGGAGCAGCCCGGCTAGGCGAGCTATTTGAAGAAGCCAACCGGCAAGGCATGGAAGCCATGGCCATCACCGACCATGGATACCTCTTTGGCGCCTTCGATTTCTGGAAACGGGCTACCGACGCTGGCGTCAAGCCAATCATCGGCGTAGAAGCCTACGTCACCCCGGGCACGGCCCGAAATGACAAGACCCGTGTGAAATGGCGTACCGATGAATCGCAAAAAGGCGACGACGTTTCCGGCGGTGGCCTGTACAACCACATGACCTTGCTGTCCTATAACAACAAGGGTATGGACAACCTGTTCAAGGGTTCCTCCAGAGCCTCATTGGATTCAGTGTTCGGCAAGTACCCGCGCTGGGACCGCGAACTGCTCAACGAGCATTCCGAGGGCCTGATCGCGACCACCGGTTGCCCCTCCGGGGAGGTGCAGACCAAGCTTCGTCTCGGGCAATACGATGCGGCCAAGGCTGCCGCGGCGGAGCTCCAGGATCTGTTCGGCAAGGAAAACTACTACTGCGAGATCATGGACCACGGTCTGGAGATTGAACGCAGGATCACCAAGGACCTGTTGCGCCTGGCCCGCGAGCTAAACATCCCCTTGGTGGCGACCAACGACCTGCACTACACCCATGAAGCTGATTCGAAAGCGCACGAGGCGCTCCTTGCCATCAACTCGGGTTCCACGCTCGATGAACCGACCTATGACCAGGGTGGCAGCCGCTTCGCATTCTCCGGTTCCGGCTACTATCTCAAGAGCGCGCGCGAAATGCGTGAGCTGTTCAAGGAACATCCAGAAGCCTGCGACAACACCCTTGAAATCGCAGATCGCGTTGATCTCACCTTTGACACCAACGCGAACTACATGCCGAAGTTCCCTTGTCCGCCGGGAGAAGATGAGACCAGCTGGCTGATCAAGGAAGTCGACAAGGGGATGCACTACAGGTATCCCAACGGCGTTCCGGACGCTTCGCGCCGACAGGCGGACTACGAGCTGGACGTCATCATCAAGATGGGCTTTCCTGGCTACTTCCTCGTCGTGGCGGACTTCATCAACTGGTCCAAGGACAACGGCATCCGTGTCGGTCCGGGCCGTGGCTCCGGTGCCGGTTCCATGGTTGCCTATGCCATGCGTATTACCGACCTCGACCCGCTGGTGCACGGGCTGATCTTCGAACGCTTCCTGAACCCGGAACGTGTGTCCATGCCCGACTTCGACGTCGACTTCGATGATCGTCGCCGCGCGGAGGTCATCAAATACGTGACCGAAAAGTATGGCGATGAACGTGTCTCCATGATCGTGACCTATGGTTCGATCAAGACCAAACAAGCGTTGAAAGACTCCTCACGCGTGCTTGGCTACCCATTCAGCATGGGTGAAACCTTGACTAAGGCACTGCCCCCGGCAGTGATGGCCAAGGACATTCCGCTCAATGACATTGAGAATCCGGATTCGAAGCGCTATTCCGAAGCCGGGGACTTCCGCAACCTGGTGGCGAATGACCCGGAAGCCGCGCGAGTCTTCGAGACCGCGAAGGGCCTGGAAGGGCTGAAGCGCCAGTGGGGGGTACACGCCGCCGGCGTCATCATGAGCTCGGATCCGATTATCGACGTGATCCCGATTATGCGCCGTTTTCAGGATGGCCAAGTCATCACGCAGTTCGACTACCCGACCTGCGAAGGTTTGGGATTGATCAAGATGGACTTCCTGGGGTTGCGCAACCTCACCATCATTTCCGACGCGCTGGAGAACATCCAGTACAACACCGGGAACGAGATCGACCTCGAGGTCTTGACCCTGGAAGATCCCGCGGCCTACCAGCTGCTGGCCCGCGGTGACACCCTCGGGGTGTTCCAGCTCGACGGTGGCCCGATGCGTTCGCTGCTGAAAATGATGCGTCCGGATAACTTCGAAGACATTTCGGCAGTTATCGCCCTGTACCGCCCAGGTCCAATGGGCGCGAACTCGCACACCAATTATGCGTTGCGCAAGACCGGGCTGCAGGACGTCACTCCGATCCACCCGGAACTCGAAGAACCGCTTGCGGATATTCTCGGCGGGACCTACGGCCTGATCGTGTATCAGGAGCAGGTTATGGCGATCGCGCAGAAACTGGCCGGCTACTCGCTGGGTCAAGCAGATATTCTGCGCCGCGCCATGGGCAAGAAGAAGAAATCCGAACTGGATAAGCAGTTTGCCGGCTTCAAAAAGGGCATGAACGACAGCGGCTATTCCGACGCCGCGGTGAAAACCCTGTGGGATATTCTGCTGCCCTTCTCCGACTATGCCTTTAATAAGGCCCACTCGGCGGCCTACGGTGTGGTCTCTTACTGGACCGCCTACCTCAAGGCTCATTACCCGGCCGAATACATGGCCGCCTTGCTTACCAGCGTCGGTGACGACAAGGACAAGCTCGCGCTGTACCTGAACGAATGCCGCCACATCGGTATTACCGTACTGCCACCGGATGTCAACGAATCGGCCTTGAACTTTACCCCTGTGGGCAAGGACATCCGCTTCGGCATGGGCGCCATCCGAAACGTCGGCGCCAACGCCGTGGCAGGCATGGTCGAAGCGCGCACCGAAAAGGGAGCCTACCGGGACTTCAGCGACTTCCTGAGCAAGGTGCCTGCGGTAGTGTGCAACAAGCGCACTATCGAATCCTTGATCAAGGCCGGAGCCTTCGACTCGATGAAGCACCCGCGTCGTGCGCTGGTGGCAATCCACGAAGAAGCCGTGGACTCGGTCATCCAGCTCAAGCGCAATGAGGCCGCGAACCAATTTGACCTGTTCAGCGCGCTGGATACCTCCGATGTTTCGGACGCGATGACGGTGGCCGTCCCCGACCTTCCCGACTGGGAGAAGAAGGAAAAGCTCGCTTACGAACGCGATATGCTCGGCCTCTACGTCTCGGACCACCCCTTGCAGGGTCTGGGCTCTGCCCTGGACCAGTATGCGGATATGCCGGTCACCAGCGTGCTTTCCGACGAAGGGCCCTCCGATGGGCACGTCATTTCAATTGCAGGCATGATCAGTGGCCTGCAGCGGCGCATTGCCAAGAAATCCGGTAATCCCTACGCGCGGTGTGAGATCGAAGACCTCTCGGGCTCCATGGAAGTCATGTTCTTCGGGCAGGCCTATCAGCCGATCGCCGAGATTCTGGCCGATGACCTGATCGTGGTCATCAAGGGCCGCGTGCAGCGCCGCGATGATGGTTCGATTACCCTCAACGCCCAAGAAATGATGATTCCGGAACTCTCGGATGCCTCTGGCACAGGACCGGTGGTCATCGGCATTCCGACGCATAAGGCCACCGAGTCGCTGATTCAAAAGCTCGGTGACGTGCTGCGTACCCACAACGGCAATACCGAGGTGCGGGTGAAACTCACCGGTAGCCGTGGAACCTCGTTGATGCGGCTGGGGATGAACTTCAGGGTCAATCCGAACCCCGCATTGTTCGGAGACCTCAAGGTATTGCTCGGCCCAGCCTGCTTGGACGTCTAGCAAGTTCCCGGGGCTTATGACCGGGTTGGGTAACCAAAGGAAACCTAACCCGGCCAGAGGCGTTAAACTAGGATCGTGACTTCAAACCCAGATACAGTCTTTTCCGAACTCGCGACCATCGACTGGCGTGGAGCAAAACTCAACCGTGCTCAGCTCAAGGCCAAACTGCCGCGACCTGAAGTGAACTCGCAGACCGCCGCCGAGGTGGTCCAGCAGATCATCGAGGATGTGCGCGAGCATGGCATGGAAACGTTGAAGGACCTCGCGAAGCGATTCGACAAGGTTGATCTGGAGCATACCCGGGTACCGCAGAGCGAACTCGATCGCGCCCTGGACGAGCTAGATCCGCAGGTCCGGCTGGCTCTGGAAGAATCGATCAGCCGCGCGCGAGTCTTCGCCGCAGCGCAGCTGCCGCAGGAAGCAAGTGTGGCTTATGGCCACGGCGGCACTGTGACCCAGCGCTGGGTGCCGGTGCGCCGCGTCGGGCTTTATGTTCCCGGAGGATTGGCCGTCTACCCGTCCTCGGTCATCATGAACACCGTTCCCGCGCAGGCCGCTGGCGTCACTTCGCTGGCGTTGGCCAGCCCTCCGCAGCAGTACTTCGGAGGACTGCCGCACCCGACCATCCTCGCCGCGGCGAAGCTGCTGGGCATTACCGAGGTGCACGCCATGGGTGGTGCGCAAGCCGTCGCGGCCTTCGCCTACGGCGTCGAAGTCCCCGGGGACCAGCGTGGAGACATCGAACCGGTAGATGTCATCTCAGGTCCGGGCAATGTTTTCGTCGCGACCGCTAAGCGCCTGGTCAAGGGAGTAGTGGGAATCGATGCGGAAGCCGGTCCCACCGAAATCGCGATCCTCGCCGATCACCGGGCCAACGCGGCCTTCGTCGCCGCGGACATGATTTCGCAGGCCGAACACGATGCGAATGCGGCGGCCGTACTGGTCACGGATTCCCCGGAGCTAGCTGTCGCTGTGCGCGCCGAACTTGCCACACAGGTGGCCGCAACAAAACACACAGAACGCGTGCAGCAGGCTTTGTCAGGTACGCAATCGGCGATCATCCTGGTCGATGACCTGGAGCAGGGGATCGAAGTATGCAATGCGTATGCGGCCGAACACCTCGAGGTACTGACCCAAAACGCTGCCGAGGTCGCCGCGCGGATCAATGCCGCCGGGGCGATCTTCGTGGGCGAATACGCCCCGGTGTCGCTGGGAGATTACTGCGCGGGTTCAAACCACGTGCTTCCTACCAGCGGTACCGCCCTGCACGCCTCGGGCCTGAATGTGAACACCTTCTTGAAGGCCATACAGGTGATCGACTATGACAAGCAAGCGCTCGCTGAGGTAGCCGCTCACGTGATCAATCTGGCCAATGCAGAGGACCTTCCAGCGCACGGCGATGCAGTCGCGGTCCGTCAGGCGCTTTAGAAGCTAAACTATTAGGTGACGTGTGTGGATTTCTGTACGCCGTAGGCCTCGGTAGACACCACGGTCGCAAAAAGTTGGAGGTGCCATGAATTGCCCTTATTGTCGCAACGCAGATTCGCGTGTGGTCGATAGCCGAGTCGCCGATGACGGCGTGTCCATTCGACGCCGTCGTCAATGCACCGAGTGTTCGCGCCGTTTCACCACCACGGAAACCGCTTCGCTGAGCGTTTTGAAGCAGTCCGGCGCAGTGGAGCCGTTCTCGCGCCACAAGGTCATCAACGGTGTGCGCAAGGCCTGCCAAGGCCGCCCCGTGACCGATCACGATCTGGCCATCCTGGCTCAAGAGGTTGAGGAAGCGGTCCGGACTTCCGGGGCCGCAGAAATCCCGGCCCATCAAGTTGGGCTGGCGATTCTCGAGCCGCTGTCGCGCCTGGACGAAGTCGCCTATTTGCGTTTCGCTAGCGTTTATCACAATTTCCAGTCGCTCACGGATTTCGAAACCGCGATCGCGAAGCTGCGCGACCGCCGGGCCAAGACCCCGCAGGGAAACCAGCGTCCGCTAACCGCAGACTAAGGGCCAGCGCTTCCCAGCCGTAGGCAGATAGTTTCAAGGCCGGGCTCCGAACCATGACGGTTCGGGGCCCGGCCTTGTTGCTTGCCGGAAATCGAGGACTCGAGCAGCTACGGAAGGGTGAGAATCTCGGCGCCGTCGTTGGTGACCAGCAGGGTGTGCTCGAACTGCGCGGTGCGCTTCTTATCGCGCGTGGTCACCGTCCAGTCATCGGCCCACATATCCCACTCAATGGTGCCCAGGGTCAGCATCGGCTCGATGGTGAAGACCATGCCCGGCTCGATCAAGGTATCGTAGGCCGGTGCCGCATCGTAGTGCGGAATGATCAGCCCGGTGTGGAATGCCTCGCCGACCCCGTGGCCGGTGAAATCACGGACCACGCCATAGCCAAAGCGCTTGGCGTAGCTTTCGATGATGCGCCCGATGACGTTGATCTCACGCCCCGGCATCACGGCCTTGATCGCCCGCTTCAAGGACATTTCGGTGCGTTCCACCAAGAGCCGGGATTCTTCGTCAACGTCGCCCACGAGGAACGTTGCATTGTTATCCCCGTGCACCCCGCCGATGTACGCGGTGATATCGATGTTGATGATGTCGCCATCCTGCAACACGGTGCTGTCCGGGATGCCGTGGCAGATGACTTCATTGAGCGAGGAACAGAGCGATTTGGGGAATTCCCGATAGCCGAGAGTAGATGGGTAGGCGTTGTGATCCATCAAGAATTCGTGTCCCAGACGATCAAGCGCATCTGTGGTCACGCCCGGCTGGCAGGCCTTGCCAACTTCGGCCAACGCTTGGGCCGCGATACGTGAGGCAATGCGGATTCGCTCGATCACTTCAGGACTTTTAACTTCCGAGGCCGTGCTTTTCGCCGGTTCCTTCTTGCCCACATATTCGGGTCGTTCGATATGCGCCGGGACGAAGAGCTCCGGTGAGATCGTGCCAGGGGTCAGGGTTCCAAGTGGTGCAGTTGCAACAGTAGCCATATAAACATTCTAACTACGCAGCTAGCCCAACATCGCTTTTCTGAAGCCACCGATATGCGTGAGATTGAGCTAGCGTGGAGTCAGCAACAGCAATCGAACCTAGGAGCTGACCGTGAGCCAGAGCGCCACCCCCGGTGAAGGCAAATATTGGTACAACGTATCGACCGGCGGCATCGAGAAGGGACCGCAGTCCGACTGGACCCAGCTTCTCGGCCCCTACGATACCGAGGATGCGGCACGCAACGCGATGTCCAAGGTGCAGGCCCGCAACGAAGCCTGGGATGCCGAAGACGAAGAAGACGAATAACGAACTGGACCCGGGTGCAAGGGAAATTGATTCCTTGCACCCGGGTCCAGTGTGACGGCCGTGGAACTTGCTAGTCCTTGAACTCGTACTCGGCCGAGGGAAATGCGCCGCTCACGACGTCCCGGTGGTATTCGCCGACGGCGGCGGAAATCACCGAGCGAAGATCGGCGTACTGCTTCACGAATCGCGGGGTGCGGTGAGCCCCCAGCCCCAGGAGGTCCTGCCAGACAAGGACCTGTCCGGTGGTCCCGTTTCCTGCGCCGATGCCAATGGTTGGCACCCGCAGAGCCGCATCGACCTTGGCCGCCACAGGACTTGGCACCATTTCCATGAGGACCGCAAAAGCGCCGGCACGCTCTAGCGCCTGGGCATCCGAGATCATTTCCGCGGCGCCGTCTCCGCGTCCTTGAACACGGTAGCCGCCCAGGGCATGCTCGGATTGCGGGGTGAATCCGATATGTCCGATGACCGGAACTCCGGCAAGCACCATCGCTTGAACATGTTCGGCGAACTGATGGCCCCCTTCAACCTTCACGGCCTGGGCGCCGCCCTCCTTCATGAGCCGAACCGCGGTGGCTACCGCTTGCTGCGGGGACTGCTCGTAGGAACCAAATGGAAGATCGGCTACGACCAGAGCGCGCTTGGCACCATTGGCGACGGCCTTGGTGAAGACGATCATTTCGTCCACGGTAATAGGCAAGGTGGAGTCGTAGCCAACCACGGTGTTGGCCGCTGAGTCGCCTACGAGGAGCAGCTCGATGCCTGCTTGGTCGAAGATCTCGGCCATCATGACGTCATATGCGGTTAACATGGCGAATTTTTCGCCATGCTCTTTTGCCTGCTGTAAATGGTGAACCCGAATGCGGGAAGGGCCTTTGTCAGGGTCGGAAAGATATGGTTGGGGCATAGAAAAACCTTATCGCACTTGCACCCAGCGGTGCGTGGCAGAGATTGAGGCCCAAAACGTATAGTCTTGCTTCAGGTTGTTTAACTCCCGGCTGTGATCAGTGCGGGAATCAAAGATTTTGAGGCGGTGAATTATGGATCGTCAGCAGGAATTCGTGCTGCGCACCATTGAAGAACGTGACGTTCGGTTCGTGCGTATGTGGTTTACCGACGTCGTCGGTTCCTTGAAGTCTGTAGCGTTGGCCCCGGCCGAAGTTGAAGACGCCTTCGAAGAGGGCCTGGGTTTTGACGGCTCCTCGATCGACGGGCTGTCGCGCATCTCGGAATCAGATATGCTGCTGCAGCCAGATCCGGCGACCTTCCAGATTTTGCCGTGGCGTGGTGAAGTCGAACCCACCAGCCGCATGTTCTGCGACATCCTCACCCCCGAAGGCCAGCCTTCCAGCGCGGATCCCCGCCAGGTGCTCAAGCGCCAGCTGACCGAAGCGGCCGACATGGGATTCACCTGCTACACGCACCCGGAGATCGAGTTCTATCTGCTGGAGAACAGCAAGCTCGATGAGCAGGGCCGCCCGCAGCCGATAGACAATGGCGGCTACTTCGACCACGTGCCCGATGGCGTGGGCCAAGATTTCCGTCGCGCCTCGGTGACTACCTTGGAAGCCTTGGGAATTTCGGTCGAGTTCTCGCACCACGAGACCGGGCCAGGGCAGAACGAAATTGATCTGCGCTATGCAGATGCACTGCAGACCGCCGACAACATCATGACCTTCCGCACCGTCATCAAGGAAATGGCCATGCAGAAGGGCATCCACGCCACCTTCATGCCCAAGCCGTTTGCGGACCAGCCAGGCAGCGGAATGCACACGCACTTCTCGTTGTTCGAGGGCGACGCGAATGCATTTTTCGAGGCCGGCCGCGAGTACCAGCTCTCCGACGTAGCTCGTTCATTCATCGCCGGCATTTTGCACCATGCTCCCGAGATGACCGCGATCACCAACCAGTACGTGAATTCCTACAAGCGGCTCTGGGGCGGCGGTGAAGCTCCAAGCTACCGTTCGTGGGGCCACAACAACCGTTCCGCTTTGGTCCGCGTGCCGCTGTACAAACCAGGCAAGGGTCAGAGCGCCCGCGTGGAATACCGCGGCATCGATTCCGCCGCGAACCCCTACCTGGCCTACGCAACCCTGCTTGGCGCCGGGCTGAAGGGCATCCGTGAGGGATACGAACTGGAGGAGCCGACCGAGGACGACGTATGGGCACTGTCCACCGCAGAACGCCGCGCCTCGGGCCACGTCCCGCTGCCTGGCACGCTGCACGATGCGCTGAAGTCCATGGAAGAATCCGAGCTGATGGCAGAGGTGCTTGGCGAACAGGTTTTCAACTCCTTCTTGGCAAATAAACGAGCCGAATGGGAAGAATACCGTCAGGTCATCACGCCCTACGAGCTCAACAAGTATCTGGGAATCCTCTAAGGAGTACGCCACGTCCACGACGTGGCGGCAAGTGGGAGACACACGAAAAATATGGCAGAAGTATCCTCACGGGCACTGATCAACGCTGGATTCAGCGATACCGAACGCGCCAAGAAGTTCCTTGAAGCAGAAGAACTGGCGAACGTTGATCCGGTTCTCATCGTGAGGATGATGGCGCACGCGCCAGATCCCGACCAGGCACTTCTGCTGGCGCTCAGGCTTGTGGATCGTCACCCCGAAGCCGCTGAGATTTTTCGACAGCCAGATACCTGCTTGGCAATGGTTCGACTGCTCGGCAGCTCTTCGGCCCTGGGTGAGTTCTTGATCCGCTGCCCAGAGGCCTTGGCGGTAGTCAGCCAGGCGCCGAGCAAAACCTTTCGGCCTGTCGGGCTCGAATCCCTACGTAGTGCCATGCTTGACTCGGTTGGCGCTACGCGTACCGCCAACGAACACTGGATATCATCGTGCATTGGGGCCGAAGCGCGGCAGAAATTACGTGCGAGTTACCGTAAGGCGCTGCTGTCTTTGGCGTACCGAGACCTTGGCGCCGCGGATCCGCAGGAAATTCTTCCCCTAGTTGCCGCCGAACTCGCAGATATGGCTGGTGCGGTGCTCGAAGGCGCACTGGCAATCGCACGCGCCGAAGCCTCCGAGCAGTACACCTCGGAAGATGTAGATAGCGTCAAGCTTTCCATCATCGGCATGGGTAAATGCGGTGCTCGGGAATTGAACTACATTTCAGATGTAGACGTGATCTATGTGCACGGCAGCACCCCGAACCTGGATGAGGACCTCGCATCCGCCATCGCCACCGTACTGTGCGGCAATACGGCTCGTGCAATTATGGTCCCTGGTCCCGAACCGATGCTCTGGGAAGTGGACGCGAACTTGCGTCCGGAAGGCAAGGACGGGGCCCTGACCCGGACTTTGTCGTCACACGAAGCCTATTACAACCGGTGGGCGCACTCCTGGGAGTTCCAGGCGCTGCTCAAGGCGCGGGCCATTGCCGGGGACCCGGAACTTGGACGTTCTTATGAGCGCATGGTCTCCCCGATGATCTGGTCCAGCTCGGAGCGCGAAGGCTTCGTTGAATCCGTGCAGTCCATGCGTCGGCGGGTGAGCGACCACATCGACAAGGAAGAAGTTCCTTGGCAAATCAAGTTGGGGCCCGGCGGACTGCGCGACGTGGAATTCACCGTGCAGCTTCTGCAATTGGTCCACGGACGCGTGGATCCCGAGATCCAGGTGCCGACGACCACGCTGGCGATCCGGGCGATGAGCGAGATCGGATACATCAGCCGCGAAGATGCGAGAAACTTTGACGAGTCTTACCGTTACCTGCGTCTGCTAGAACACCGAATCCAACTTAGCCAGCTGCGCCGTACGCACCTGATGCCACGCGTTGAGGGCGCTCAGCGGGTGCTGGCTCGGGCGGTGCGCGGGGCCGGTGACCTGCAGGCCACGAACCCTGAAAAGCTTTTGCGCCGGTGGAATGAGACCAAACGCCTCGTCCGTTCGCTGCACGAACGCATCTTCTACCGCCCGCTGCTGGTCACCAGCTCGAATCTCTCGGCAGACCAGGTGCGCCTGACCCCGGAGTCCGCGCAGGCACGTCTGCGTGCCCTGGGCTATTTGGATCCGAAGGCGGCGATGCGCCATATCGAGGCGTTGACCGGGGGAGTCTCGCGCCGGTCCTCACTGCAGCGGCAGCTGCTGCCGGTGCTCCTGGATTGGTTCGCACGGGGAGTGGACCCGGACGCCGGTCTGCTGGGGTTCCGCAGGCTCAGCGAGGCCTTGGGGAAGTCTCCGTGGTTCCTGGGCATGCTGCGCGATACCAATGCGGCGGCCGAGCGTTTGAGCCACCTGCTGTCAAACACGCGGTTCTTGACCGATCTGCTGGCCAACGAGCCGGCGGCGGCCGCGTGGCTGGGCTCGAACAGCGCGTTGGCGCCGCAGACCTACCAGAGCCTGCAGCAGCAGAACGCCTCGATCATCCAGCGCACCAAACAGCCCGAGGCGGCGATCCGGCAAATCCGTTTGGTGCGCCGTCGCGAGTTCTTGCGCGTTGCGCTGGCGGACGGAGCGGGTCTGCTGAACGTCTCGCAAGTCGGTGAGGCGCTGTCGAATATCGACGGAAACATGATCGATGGAATTTTGAAGGTGCTGCTCGCGGCGGACCAGCAAAAGCATGGAGTGCATGCGATCATCACCGTCATCGCCATGGGCCGGCAAGGCGGGGAGGAGATCGGCTACGGTTCGGACGCCGACGTGCTCTTCGTGCAGCGTCCCGTTGACGGCACCAGCGCCCAAGAGTCCCAAGAACAGGCCTTGCGCGTGGTGACCGAGCTGACCTCCTGGAGCAACAAGCCGCTCAAGCCGGCCATTCCCGCAGAAGTGAAGCTCCAAGTCGATTCCGATCTTCGTCCCGAAGGGCGAGCAGGGATGCTGGTTCGTTCGCTTGACGCCTATGCCCAGTACTACGAGCGTTGGGTGGAAGTCTGGGAACGCCAAGCTCTGCAACGGGCCCGCCCATTTGCCGGCGACGCGCAACTTGCTGCGGACTTCATCCAGCTTATCGAGCCGGTACGCTACGGCAAGGGGCTCGACGAGGGCCAGATGAAGGACATTCGAAAGATCAAGGCTCGCGTCGAGTCCGAAAGACTGCCTCGCGGTGCCGATCCCAACCGGCATCTGAAACTTGGCAGGGGCTCGCTTTCCGATATTGAATGGCTAGTCCAGTTTTATCAACTGCGCTACGCATGGAAACATCCATCGCTGCGCACTCCGGCCACGCGCAAGGCATTGGATGCCATGGCCGGATTGGAGCTGATCAGCGAAGAAGAAGCCGAGCTCTTGGACTTCACCTGGTCCTTGGCTACACGGATTCGAAGCGCCGAGATTATTACCTCCGGGCGTTCTAGCGATGTGCTGCCACGCTCGGCCAGGGATATGGAGGCAGTGGCACGCTGGTGCGGCTACGAGGCCAATCAAGGTCCGGCATTGGAAGAGGACTACCTGCGTGCCACCAGGCATTCGCGTGCAATCTTTGAACAGCTCTTCTACGGTTTTGAAGATTAATGGTGGGCTCGGACCCACCTGCTCCCGCGTCGTTAACGACTCCCGAGAGCCAGATCTGGCAAGCCAGTGGTTTTGGCCATCTACGCTGGGAGAAAACGGTCCGGATCGGTGCGGGGGAGCGTCATTGGCGCTGGGCTTCGGAACAGGTGCTGCGCTGGGGGATCAAAACCCGCAGCGGATTCAGCGTGCTTCCTGCGCTGCCTGTTGCCGTTGGGCAGCGCCCGGTCATCAGGGTCGATTTGCCAGGGGCTAGGATCCTTGAACCCGTGGAAGTGATCTCCGTTGTTGAAACGACTCAGCGAGTCGGCTTCGCTTACCGGACCTTGGCGGGGCATCCGGTTAGCGGCGAAGAGTGCTTCGTCCTCGAACAACGTACCGGCGGAAACTTCCTCACGATCAGGTCATTGACCAGGCCTGCCGACGTGCAGCCTTGGCGCGGGCTGTTCCCCTTGCTCAGAGCCGCCCAACTGATTGCTCGCTACCGGTACTTCAAGGCGCTCCGAATGCCTGGCAGCTCGAGGGCGAGCGGCAGCAGTACGTCCGGCTCTACCAATAGCCGGTGAACCTCCCTAGACTGGCAATTGAGCCACCGTTGGATGCAACATTCGGGAATCGGTGCGGTTCAGGCAGGTAGAAAGCGGTGCAACTATGGACGAACGATTTTTCGACGAGGCGGTCGCTCTGTCGCGTCAGGGGATGCAAGCCAATCAGGGAGGGCCTTTCGGGGCTGTGATCGTACTCGACGGTGCGGTGATCGCGACGGGCAATAATATGGTGCTCGGGATGAACGATCCGACAGCCCATGCCGAGGTGATCGCGATCCGCAATGCCGGGGCGAAGCTTAAAAGCTTCGACCTGTCCGAGTGCGAGCTCTATACCAGTTGCGAGCCATGTCCCATGTGCCTCGGTGCGATTTACTGGTCGCGGTTTAAGCATGTGTATTACGCAAACACGCGCCAAGATGCCGCTCGCATCGGATTTGATGACGAACTCATTTACACGGAACTGGACAAACCGATGGGGCAACGACTGATCCCTTTCACCCATGTTCCTTCGACCGATGCTGCATCGGTCTTCGCCGAATGGGCCGACAAGGTTGACAAGACGCGCTACTAGTCCAGCGGGTAGGGAACCAGAGCGGCATCAATATCGGGCCATGCCAGGTGAATTCTTTCGGTTGGCGCCAGCGCCTTGGTCAGAAGCGCGTCGGCCACGACGATACCTGCTGGGGAAACTTCGAGAATAGACAGCGGACCGTGCCCGTCCGACGTGGCATTGCGGAGCATCCAATGGTTCATGAGCTCGCCGATGCCACGCTCGGTCAACAACGCTTCACCCTGGAAATAATCGCACGAATCGAGCACCGCATGGCCCAAAACAGATCTCGGGCAGACCCGATCGTAGGACGCAACAAGTGGTTCCAGGTATCCTACGGTTTCCCCATCGGCACGTTTGACGGGGAGCCAGTTCGATGTATCCATAGCCCAAGGCTAGACCGGATCCGCGATATCGGCTATCGATCTGTTAAGGCGGCGACACGACAAAAACCTGTCCCGTGGACCAAGATGGCCCACGGGACAGGTTTTGCATTCCTAGCGGTTCAGTTGATCCGTGTCGGAATTAGCAACCGTAGTAGAGCTCGAACTCGTATGGGTTCGGGCGCAGGCTCAGTGGCTTGATTTCGTTTTCACGCTTGTACTCGACCCAGGTGCGGATCAGGTCCTCGGTGAATACCCCACCTTCGAGCAGGAACTCGTAGTCGGCCTCCAATGCCTTCAGAGCCTCTTCCAGGCTTTCTGGCGCGCGCTGGATGTCCTTGGCTTCCTCGGCAGGAAGCTCATAGAGATCCTTGTCGATTGGGTCCGAAGGTTCAATGCGGTTCTTGATGCCGTCCAGGCCTGCCATCAGCTGAGCCGCGAAGGCGAGGTAAGGGTTCGAGGAAGCATCCGGTGCACGGAACTCGATGCGCTTAGCCTTAGGGTTCGAGCCGGTGATTGGAATACGGATACCTGCGGAGCGGTTGCCCTGCGAGTACACCATGTTGACCGGTGCTTCGTAGCCCTTGACCAGACGGCGGTAGGAGTTCACCGTTGGGTTGGTGAATGCCAACACGGCAGAAGCGTGCTTCAGCAGGCCGCCGATGTACCAACGAGCGGTATCGGACAGACCTGCGTAGCCCTTTTCGTCGTAGAACAGCGGATCGCCGTTGGCCCACAGCGACTGGTGCACGTGCATGCCCGAGCCGTTATCGCCGAAGACCGGCTTTGGCATGAAGGTGGCGGACTTGCCCCAAGCATCGGCAACGTTCTTCACGACGTACTTGAAGAGCATCAGCTCGTCGGCCGCGTGGACCATGGTGTTGAACTTGTAGTTGATCTCGGCTTGGCCGGCTGCGCCAACCTCGTGGTGGCTGCGTTCGACTTCGAGGCCAACGTTGTCCAGCTCGACGCAGATCGCATCGCGCAGGTCGGCCTGCTTGTCGGTTGGCGACACTGGGAAGTAGCCACCCTTGTAAGGGGTCTTGTAGCCCTGGTTGCCGCCCTCTTCCTTGCGGCCGGTGTTCCAAGGCGCCTCGTCCGAGTCGACCTTGTAGAAGGCACCCTGTGGGGTGGATTCGTAGCGGACGTCTTCGAAGATGAAGAATTCGGCCTCTGGTGCGAAGACTGCGGTGTCGGCGATGCCGGTCGATTCCAGGTAGGCTTCGGCGCGCTCGGCTACGCCACGCGGATCGCGGTGGTAAGGCTCACCGGTGCGTGGGTTGATGATCGAGAAGTTGAAGGCCAGGGTCTTTTCGATACGGAACGGATCGACGAAGCCGGTGGTGACGTCAGGGATCAGTTGCATGTCGGAATCAGAGATGCCAGCGAAACCGCGAATGGACGAACCATCGAAGAGCTGGCCGTTGACGAAGAAGTCTGCATCCACGGACTTCGCCGGAACGTTGAAGTGCTGCTGGACACCTGGTAGATCGGTGAAGCGGATGTCAACGAATTTGATGTCCTCTTCGGCAATATATGCCAAGACTTCTTCTGGGCTGGTAAACATGTGCAGGTGACTCCCTGTTGAGTTATTGGTTTGGTAAACGGAACGATCATACGAATTGATCTGATCAGTTCTCTTGCTTACCAAGTAATCCTACCTAGAAACCGTTTCTGAATGGTGTCTCGATTGTTTCGGCTACGTTACAAAGCGCGAGTACGGGCGCGTCGTACCGGGTCAGTAGTGGCTTTGTGATGCGTAACAAACTGATGAGATTCACACAGATCGCCCAGATACACTAGTTATGTGGAACGCAAAGACTTTAGCTCGTGGCTCGAAGGCCCCCCGCAATTAAACTCGCAAGAATGGCCGGGCCAGCGCTTGGGACGACCGGAAAAAGGGCCTGGGGCGATCGGCCGGTTGCCGCGTCGGCTCGGCGCGTTATGCGTGGACTGGGGACTATCCATGTTGCTGAGCTGGTGGCTGTTCAACTTGAACGACCTCGCCACGCTCGCATTGTTCTGTGCCGGCCAGATGATTGCCGTTGGCTTCACCGGCCACAGTATTGGGCATCGGACCTTTGGGCTGCAAGTTCAATCCATGGATGGCACGGCGATCAAGCCGCTCACCGGGGTCATTCGATCGGTGCTGTTGTGCTTGGTGATTCCGGTTCTGTTCTCGGACGCGGATCAGCGCGGCTTCCACGACCGGGCAGGAAAAAGCGTACTGGTGAATATCCGCTAGTCCGCGTTCAAGAATCCAGGCATAAAGAAAACCGCACTAGCGAGCTAGTGCGGTTTTCTTTATGCCTGTTTAGCGAGCTCGGCGGTTAGGGCGTGCTCGGTTTGGGTCGATGCCCTTGGGAATCGGCAGGCGGTTGGCGGTAAGCGTGGTTAGTCGCTTGTCTACCGCGCTGATCTCCAGCTTGGTGATTGCCTTCGGAAGCTTCTTCATCTTCTTGCTGACTTCTACCAGATCGGTCTGGTCCTCGTCCTGTCCGGCGTTGATCACGTGGATCGGAACATTCGGCAGAACGCGAGCAATACGCTTGCGTTCGGACGCCACCAGATCACGCACGCGGCTGCTTGGGCCTTCGGTGACCAGCACAACGCCGGGACGGCCAACCGCCAAGAACACCAGATCCTGGTGGCGGTTGAACGCGACTGGCTCATCCTTCAAGATCCAGCCGCGACGCAGTACGCTCATCGCCGCGCCAGCGGCACCCGGACGGCCTTCAAGCTGCGCGAACGCGGCCTTCTCGGCCCGACGGGACATGATGAACAGGGCGGCGAGCAAGCCAAGAGGGATCGCGATAATTAGCAACGTGATCCAGTTGTTGATCAAGATACCGATGATCAGTCCAACGGCAATGACGCCAAGGAAGGCCAAGACCATCCACCAAACGACCATCGGATCGTTACGGCGGGTCATCTGGAAGACCTGCACCATTTGCTTTAGGCGCCCGGGCTCTTTATTTTGTTTTTCAGCTTTTGGTTTACGCGAAAACAGACCACGCTTCTGTTGCGCGGCCGCATCGTTATCGGAGTTTTTGGCCATAGTGCTTCAATTCTACGCGATCTGACTGGCTTATTTTTCTTTCGAGGAATTCCGCGCGAATCCGAAGGCTTCGCGCGGTGCGCTGCACAACATGAATTCGGACCCAATCGCCGGGTTTTACGGCAATTGGATCCGAATGCTTGAACATGGAGTTGGGCTCAGCGGTTAAGCAGCGAAGCAGCTTCCTGACGGGTAGTACCCGAGGATTCGATGTGGGAAAGGGACTCTGGGATCTCGCGACCCTTTTTGCGCATGGCGCCAGCCCAGAGTCGTCCCGCGCGGTATGAGGAACGAACCAATGGTCCGGACATGACGCCGGCAAAACCGAGTTCCTCGGCTTCTTGCTGCAGCTCCAAGAATTCCTGCGGCTTGACCCAGCGGTCGACCGGAAGGTGACGTTCGGTTGGGCGTAGGTACTGAGTGATCGTCAGCAAATCGCAGCCCGCCTCATGCAGGTCGCGCATAGCTTCGGAAATCTCCTCACGCGTTTCGCCCATGCCCAGAATCAAGTTCGACTTGGTGATCAAGCCGCGGTTCCGACCGTGGGTGATGACATCCATGGAGCGTTCGTAGCGGAAAGCCGGACGGATGCGCTTGAAAATACGCGGGACGGTTTCCACATTGTGTGCGTAGACTTCAGGCTTCGAATCGCAAATGGCGTCGAGGTTATCGGGTTTTCCGGAGAAGTCGGGGATGAGCAACTCGACTCCGGTACTCGGGTTCATCTTGTGGATCTGGCGTACCGTTTCGGCGTACAGCCAGACACCTTCATCTTCGAGATCATCGCGGGCCACGCCGGTGACGGTTGCGTAACGCAGATCCATCTTCTTCACGCTCATGGCCACCTTGAATGGCTCTGAGCGATCTAGTGCAGCAGGCTTTCCGGTGTCGATCTGGCAGAAGTCGCAACGACGGGTGCATTCGGAACCGCCGATGAGGAACGATGCCTCGCGGTCTTCCCAGCATTCGAAAATATTGGGGCAGCCAGCTTCTTCGCATACTGTGTGGAGGCCTTCGGACTGCACCAAATTTTTCAGGCCCACATATTCGGGGCCGATCTTGAGTTCGGCGCGGATCCACTCGGGCTTGCGCTCAACTGGCGTCTGGGCGTTGCGCTTTTCGACGCGCAGCAGTCGACGGCCTTCAGGTTCAATGCTCATTGGAGGGTCCTTCTACGTTAGTAATATTTGCTTAGACGACTTGTGGCGAGAGGAGACGTTCAAGTTCCTCTTGCACCCGCTCAACGACATCGTTGGGGGAGACCGTCTGGCCTAGTTGTTCGGAGATCGTGGTTACGCCGGCATCGGTAATTCCGCAGGGAATGATCTGGTCGTAGGCGGCCAGGTCGTTTGAGCAATTGAGCGCAAAACCGTGCATGGTGACTCCACGGGTGATGCGGATGCCAATGGCGGCTATCTTTCGATCTTCTTCGCCGTTCTTGCCTGGGACCCAGACGCCTGAACGCCCCTTGACTTGAACGGTGGGGATGCCAATTTCATCTATGACGTTAATCAACGCTTCTTCGAGGGTCTCCACATACAGACGTATCGCGCTGATTTTCTTCAGCTTCACGATCGGGTAGCCGATGAGCTGTCCGGGGCCATGCCAGGTCAGTTTCCCGCCACGGTCAACGTCAACAACGGGGGTGCCATCTAGGGGTAAGTCTTCAGGTTCGGTCCTTTTGCCGGCGGTATAAACCGCCTCGTGTTCAAGAAACAGGACTCGCGGGGTCTGTTCATCGGCCGCTACAGCATCGTGCAAATTTTGCTGGTAATCCCACGCTTGCAAATATGGAATTAGCTCCGTGCCGAGTCCGACTCGTTCGAATTCGATCGCCATAGTGGTTACCATACGCCTTTTGCAACAGGCCCCGCTAATTGGCTGAGAGGCGCTGAGCTGTGGATAACCGAGGCGAGAATCTGTTCTTTGCGTTAGAACTGGAACATGAATGATTCAAACAATCTGTTGGCCTGGCCAACTTGCCCCGGATATGTGACGGTTCGTCCATTAAAGGCCAAGTCACCGTGCAAAGTTTGGTTAATGCGCCGTGACTCGGATCAGAGCTACATGGTGTTGAAGCTTTCTACAAACGCCGAAAGTATCTGTTCGCTGCGTCAGCAGCAGGTCGAATCCGCAAGGAAATATGTCATAGATTTTTACGGCACCCTTTCGACACAGTTGGGCGAGGGGATTCTGATGGAGTACTGTCCCGGCGGAAGCCTGGCTCAACTTCTCGAAGAACGCGCACCATTTTCACTCGGAGAGTGCGTCACAGCTTTGGCGCCGATAGCCCAGACTCTGGCCGCCTTGCACTCCGCTGGGCAAATTCACGGCGATGTCTCGGCTGGCAACGTGTTGTTGACAGCCGATGGAATGCCGAAATTAGGCGATTTTCAAGAAAGCCGAACCGGTATCGATGAGACACCCGGGTCGGGTACTCCGGGGTTTATGGCGCCTGAGGTTTCCGCGCGCGAACCAGAGGGGCGCCTCGGTGAGCAGGACGTTTATTCCTTAGGCGCGTGCCTCTGGTTCCTGCTTGAAGGAACCGCTCCTTCCGAACCGAATATGCGCCCGCCGGTCACGGTCATCTTCCCGGCGGTGCCCACCCTGATCCATGAGCTGCTGCTTGATTCTCTGCATCAAGCTCCGGAGCAGAGGCCGACAGCGGAGCAATTCGCCCGGACGCTCTTCGCTGCGGCGCAGGCTGAAGCCATCAATTGGGAACAGTGCACACCGGTAGAATCGACTCATCTAATGGCCACAGTTCACCCTAGCGAGGCGCTCGGCCGGCGTCGGCGCAAGCGGCCAAGAAGACCCAAGACGGAGAAGAGTCAAAGAGATCCTGGCGCACCCGAGTGGCGTATGCATGAACTGCGCCGAACCCCAGGACGTGGCAAGGTCTTGCTGGCTGTCGCTGGAGGGGCAATGCTCGTGGGTGCGAGCTTTCTCGGTGTAAATCTAGTGGGGGAGCGCGGGCAATCGGAGACGGGGTCTCTGTCGCAAACACAGGAACGGCGTGAACCATGCCGGATCCTCGACGGAGCCGTGGTTCCTGCCTGCGCGTTCTCCGCTGAGACGGTAATAGCCAGTTTCATCAAGCTTTCACGCGAACGGGATGCGGCCTTAGAGACCGAGGACCTCAAAGCATTGTCAGCGATTTATCCGCCCGCCTCGGAGCAATTCAAAAGAGACCAGCAAACGCTCGAACGCTTGGAGTCGCTGAAGCTGGGAATCAATGGACTAGCTACCCGCTTGGAAGACATCTCGGTGACTGCCCGTGCGCAACCAGACACCGTGATACTACGTGCGACATCCACTCAGGAAGCCTACGACTATGTGGATTCAGTGAACCGTGTGGTCCATCAGGTGGCCCGTGGCACGCGGGAACGTATCGAAGTGGAACTGAAGCTGATTGAGGGGAAATGGAAAATTGGAAAGGTGCTCAGCCGCGAGGCATGACAAAGGCGAGGTAACCCGAATTGCCTTCGGGTTGCCTCGCCTTTGCCTGGAGCTGCAAGACTGTCTTGTAGCTTAGACCCAGAGAGTGGCGATCGCGATATTGATCAATGCCAGGCCGCCGGTTGCGTGCGCAATCCCGGTCGAAACCTCTTCGCCGGCCTTGACCTTCTTACGACCGATGAATGCCGCTACGAGAATGGCGATAGCGATGACAACCTTGACGCCAATCTTCATGTGGTTCACGTCGCCATCGCCTGCTTCGGCCATGCCAACGAGAGCCAAACCGGTAATTAGCTGAGCAATCGCGCCGTACCACTGCCAAACATTCACGGTAGGGGTCTTGAAGTTTGCCAGCCAGCCACCGAAGATCGCTGCCGCACCGAGAATGTGCAAGAAAACAAGGATAAGAGTTAGGAAGTCCATGGCTCCAGCCTAATTGATTTTCGACGAATTGTAGAAACGACGATCGCCCCTCCCGAATGAACGGAAGGGGCGATCGTTTACCTCGCTTGTGAAAGTCGATCGACGACTTTACAGACCCAGGTCGCCTTCGAAAGCGCCACCCTCAAGACGGGCCTTGAGAGTCTGCAGGAATCGACCTGCATCGGCGCCGTCAACCAGACGGTGATCGTAGGTCAGGCATAGGTACATCATGTGACGGATGGCGATCGAATCATTGCCATCGGCATCGGTGATGACCATTGGACGCTTCACAATCGCACCGGTACCCAGGATTGCTACCTGTGGCTGGTTGATGATCGGGGTATCGAACAGTGCTCCGACCGAGCCGATGTTGGTGATCGAGAAGGTGCCACCGGAAAGCTCATCCGGACCAATCTTGTTGGTGCGGGTGCGCTCTGCGACGTCGGCAATACGCGAAGCCATGCCAGCCAGGTTCAGATCGCCAGCGTTCGACACAACAGGAACCAGCAGGCCCTTGTCGGTGTCTACCGCAAACGCCAGATGCTCGGCATTGTGGTACGTGATCTGCTGGGTCTCTTCGTTGTACTCGGCGTTCAGCTTCGGGTGAGCCTTCAAGGCTTCGGCAACTGCCTTAGCGATGAATGGCAGGTAGGTCAGGTTGACGCCATTGACTGCCTTGAAATTATTCTTGGCAGAAGCGCGCAGCTTGACCACGCGGGTCATGTCAATCTCGTGAACCTGAGTCAGCTGGGTGGAGACCTCTAGGGACTCACGCATACGACGGGCGATTACCTGACGGATACGTGGAGCCTTCTCGGAGGTACCGCGCAACGAGGATGCCTCGACAACCGGGGCGGCCGGCTTAGCAGCAGCAGGAGCGGCAGGAGCAGCAGCCGGTGCAGCGGCGGCTTCCTTGGCAGCTACTGCGTCAAGAACGTCTTGCTTGCGGATACGTCCACCAACGCCGGTGCCCTTGACGGAAGCGATGTCGATTTCGTGCTGGTTGGCCAAACGACGCACCAACGGGGTGACGTAGCCTGCATCACTGTTGTTCTCGGCAGCAGGAGCAGGAGCAGGAGCAGGAGCAGCGGCAGGAGCCTCTTCCTTGGTAGCTGGTGCTGGAGCGGCTGGAGCTTCTTCCTTGGCAGCTGGTGCTGGAGCGGCTGGAGCTTCTTCCTTGGCAGCTGGTGCTGGAGCGGCTGGAGCTTCTTCTTTGGCAGCTGGTGCTGGAGCGGCTGGAGCTTCTTCCTTGGCAGCCGGAGCAGCGCCCGCAGCGCCGATCACTGCAAGAACGGCACCAACTTCGGCGGTGTCGTCTTCAGCAACACGGATTTCCAGCAGGGTGCCGGCAACTGGTGAAGGAACTTCGGTGTCTACCTTGTCGGTGGAGACCTCGAGCAGTGGCTCGTCTACGGCGACTTCTTCGCCAACTTCCTTCAACCAGCGGGTGACGGTACCTTCGGTGACCGATTCGCCCAGAGCTGGGAGGGTGACCTCGGTGCCCGAAGCGGAGTCTGCTGCAGCAGGAGCTGCGGCAGGGGCTTCTTCGGCCGCTGGAGCAGCAGGTGCCTCTTCGGCCGCAGGTGCCTCTTCGGCCGCAGGTGCCTCTTCGGCTGCAGGGGCTTCCGGTGCAGCGGCGTCGGAACCCGAACCATCACCGATACGAACTAGAGGAGCGCCTACTTCGGCTTCCTCATCTTCGGCGACGAAAATTTCTTCGATAACACCAGCGACAGGTGATGGAACCTCGGTGTCGACCTTATCGGTGGAAACTTCCACCAACGGCTCATCAACCTCAACGCGGTCGCCGACCTGTTTCAGCCAACGGGTTACCGTACCCTCGGTAACGCTTTCACCCAGTGCGGGCAGGTTTACGGTCTCAGACATCTTCCCGTATCTCCTCTTAAATCAAGCTTGAAGTGTGGTTTGAGTGTGCAATTTAAACGGTTGAACACCCAGAAACCGATGAATGGAGGCGTTGCCTCCGAGCTTAGTGCACCGGGTAGCGCGTGTGTGAACGCGCTACCCGGTGACCAACAGCTTATTTAGCCGTGAAGTGGCTTGCCGGCCAAAGCCATTGCGGCTTCGCCCAGCGACTCGTTCTGCGTTGGGTGTGCATGGATGAGCTGTGCAACATCCTCCGGGTAGGCTTCCCAGTTCACGATCAGCTGTGCTTCACCGATCTGCTCGCCGATGCGGCCGCCGATGCCGTGAACGCCCACGATTGGGCCGTTCTTGACGCGGACCATCTTGATCAGGCCGGAGGTGCCCAAGATCGAGGACTTGCCGTTACCAGCCAAGTTGTACTCGGTAGTTTCGATCTGGTCCTCACCGAACTTCTCCTTTGCGGCAGGCTCGGAGTAGCCGACCGAGGCGATTTCTGGCTCGCAGAAAGTTACCTTTGGAATGTTGATGTCTTCGACGATGGTTGGGTTCTGGCCAGCGATTTCTTCGGCGACAAAGATACCGTGCTGGTAACCGCGGTGTGCCAACTGAACGCCCGGGACCATGTCGCCGATGGCATAGATGTTGCCCACGCCGGTGTGCAGGCGCTCGTTAGGAATCACGAAACCGCGATCGAGGGTGATGCCCTGCTCTTCGAAGCCCATGTTCTCGGTGACCGGGCCACGGCCGACGGCAACGAGGACGATCTCGGCTTCGAGGGTCTTGCCGTCAGCTAGGGAGACCTTGACGCCGTCGGCATCCTGCTCGACCTTCTCGAAGAAGACACCGGTGTTGAACTTGATGCCACGCTTCTTGAAAGAGCGCTCGAGATTCTTGATGATGGCTGGGTCTTCGTTTGGAACCAGCGAAGGCAGGCCCTCAACGATGGTCACGTCGACGCCGAAGGACTTCCAGACGGAGGCGAACTCAACACCGATGACGCCGCCACCGAGCACAATGGCGCTCTTTGGCATGTCAACCATGTTCAGCGCTTCGGTGCTGGTCAGCACGCGGCCACCGATTTCCAGGCCGAAGGTCTTGGAAGTCGAACCGGTCGCAAGGACGATGTTTTTGCCCTTGTAGGGGACGCCATCAACCTCGATGGTGTCCTTGGAGACCAGTCGTCCGCTACCTTCGATAACGTTGACCTTCTTCATCTTCAGCAGACCCTGAAGACCCTTGTGCTTGCCGGCGACGATGCCGTCCTTGTACTTGCGTACTCCGCCCAGGTCAATTGACTCGAGGGAGGAGTTGATGCCGTACTTGGCACCTTCGCGAGCGTTTTCGGCGAGCTCTGCTGCGTGCAGGTACGCCTTGGTTGGGATACAGCCGGTGTGCAAGCAAGTGCCGCCGACCTTTTCCTTCTCGATCAATCCAACGGTGAAGCCCAACTGGATGGCGCGTAAAGCGACCGAGTATCCAGCGGAACCACCGCCGAGGATGAGGACATCAAATTCTTGCGTTGCTGCCGAATCGGCCACGTGAACGCTCCCTCGTAATAGCTAAGTGAGGTCGGCCATGGCCGACCTGGAGATCGGGTGGTGAACTGGTCTAACTCTCGCACGGGGCGCGAGCGAACAAATTCACCGGTGATGTTTCAAAACTTACCTTAGTACCGTCAAAGCACCAGAGTCATCTTGAGTTGGCTAAAAGTCGGCCATATCTCGTATTTTGGCACACATCCCGGCGCATTGGGCTATGACTTCGCCCGCACCGGGATGTGTCGAAAAAGGCATTTCTAGCGGGTGCCGGACATCGTCTCGGCGTAGGCCACCAAGGTGCGGACCTGCGAACCGGTGCCGTTCTTAGGGGTGTAGCCCCACGCCGAGCCCTCGTTAAAGGCCGGACCAGCAAAGTCGATGTGCGCCCAAGGAATCTTCTGACCGTCGGTTTCGCCCACAAATTCTTCCAGGAAGACCGCAGCGGTCATCATCCCGCCCATGCGCTCGCCAATGTTGGCCAGATCGGCGACCTGAGAATCGATGCTTGGACGGAGCTCTTCCGGAAGCGGCATGCCCCAGGCGAGCTCGCCCACTGCGTCCGAGGCTGCGACCAAATCGTCACGTACCTGCTCGTTGCCCATGACACCGGCGGTGCGCAGGCCCAATGCGAGCATCTGTGCACCGGTCAACGTGGCAATGTCGATCACCACATCCGGATTCTCCTGGCTGGCCGCTACCAAACCGTCGGCCATGACCAGGCGCCCTTCGGCGTCGGTGTTGAGCACTTCGACAGTCTTGCCGCCGAGCATGGTCAGCACGTCTCCGGGACGAGTCGAAGCGCCGCCTGGCATGTTCTCGGCCAGGCATAGCCACGCGGTGACCTTCACGTCGAGGCCAAGCTCCGATACCGCGGCGATGGTGTGGAAGACTGCCGCGGCGCCGGACATATCGGACTTCATCGCGTGCATGCCCGAGGCTGGCTTGATCGAGATGCCACCGGTGTCAAAGGTAATGCCCTTGCCCACCAGTGCCAGGTGCTTGGCGGCCTTGGCCGGGGAGTACTCGACCTTGACCATGCGAGGCTGGCGGACCGAGCCGCCACCAACGCCCATCAGTCCGCCGAAGCCTTCCTTCGTCAGGCGCTTCTCATCAAAGATGGTGACCTTCAACGGCAGCGACTTGGAGTAGTCCTTCACCGCGGTGGCGAAGGTTTCCGGGTACAAGATATTGGCCGGGGTGTTGATCAGATCTCGGGTGCCACGCACGGCGCGGCCGATAACCGCGGCGCGCTTGAGCAAGGCAGGCAGATCCTTGGAGGTTGCGACCGCGGTGGCGATGAATGCCTCGCCAAGGACTGGCTTGTCGTTCTTCTTCGAACGGAAGTTCTCGAAGCGGTATGCGCCCAGGGCTATCCCTTCGGCCACGGCTGAAACTTGCTCGAGTGTGTCGGCAGGCAAGGCGAAGATCGCGGTCTTGGCGTGGGAAAGCTGGCGTGCTGCCGATCCGGCGGCGCGGCGCAACTTCTCGTCGTTGAGCTCGGAGAGATCCTTCACTCCCAAGCCGATGAACATGATCGTCTTGACCTTGATGCCGTCGACTGCTGGAAGCACGGTTGCTTCGTCTGCAGAACCGGCGACGTTCAGCGCGGTGAGCGACTGTTCCAGAGCGGTGGTGGTTTCTGCCGCGAGCGGTGACGCGGCGATGGATACCTTGTCGCCGTTCTTCAGCACGCCCAAAATAAGGGCGTCGGCGTTTTTACGTTTGATGTCTGCACCAATGGCGGTCAACGTGAGATCACTGGAGTTGATCACAAAATCATTCCTTCTGTGCCTTTGTAGGGTCTAAGGACGGTTCAGCCCGCGAGAGTAACCGGTGGATGGGGCCGGTGAGCTGAGTGTTTCCTACACCCGATGTTAGCCGAGGTTTGAGCTCGGCGTGCGATACTTCACAGCGAGCGAAAGGCTGAACGGATAGGATAAGTTCTTGAGCTTTAAGTAATCGCCTCTGCTTGGCGGTACCGAAAACGATTGAGGTGAGAATGTCCAAGGATCCGTTGATGACTCTGGTCAGCATTAACTTGGACGATCCGAGTCTGCAGGGTCTAGGGATGTACGTTTCGTTGCGTGGAGCATCCGACGCAGGCCATGCCCATGACCTGGTATGCAACGAGCTTTTCGGAAATTTGAATTCTGAACTCTATGCCAGTTTTGACACGGATGAGCTTGTTGTCTACAGCGCCCAGCGCCCACGGGTGTCTTTCCTCGGCGATCACTTCGCCGGCTATCAGGAGCCGCGCATCGAAATCTACCTGATGACCGATGCGCTGGACCGGAAGTTCTGGTTCCTCACCGGAGTCGAGCCAGACCTGCGTTGGGAACGCACCATCGCCGAGTTGCTGAACTTTATCGACGCGTTCAACGTGCAACTGGTGACCGGCACCGTGTCGCTGCCTCTGCCTGTGCCACACACCCGCCCAGTGGGAGTGACCGCACACGGAAACCGCAAGGATCTCACCGAAAATATCTCCACGTGGGCCCCTACCGCCGAAACCCCATCGGGGCTGATGGCGCTTTTGGAGATCCGCCTGAATGACGCGGGCCGCGACGTCGTAGGCTATTCGTTGCACACCCCGCATTACCTGGCCGAATCCGAATATCCGGCGGTTGCCGTGGCTGCCTTAGAGCATGTGGGTGCCGCGCTGAAGCTGGCGCTTCCCACAGAAAAGTTGCGCGAAGCGGCCCGGTTGATCGAATCTCAGCTTGCCGAACAGATCGAAAGCAGCAACGAAGTCAAGCAAATGGTGCTCGGTTTTGAGAAGCGCTTTGACGAGCACGCGCAAGATCACGAACGCCGTTCGCTGCTGTTGGATGAAGACGAAAAAATGCCAGATGCCGAGGAGCTGGGGGCAAGCGTTGAAGACTTCCTGGCCACAATCGAGGACAGCACCGACTGGTTGAACGCCAACGGAAAGTCCGGGGGAGCGGACTCCGCATCGGGTGACCCTGACCAGTGATTCAGTCTCACCTAAACTCGGCGCGATCTTGGTTGGTGGTTTGTGCCGGAATATTTACCTATATGGCGGCCGTGTCCCAACGAACAAGTTTTGGTGTTGCAGGGCTTCAGGCCACTGAAAGATTTGATGCCACCGCTCAAATCCTGGCGTCATTTTCGGTGGTTCAGCTTGTTGTCTACGCCGGCGCTCAGGTTCCGGTAGGCCTGCTGCTGGACAAGATTGGGCCGCGCGTCATGATCATCACCGGTTCGGTGTTGATGGCTATGGGCCAAGCGTTCTTGGCTATTTCAACCAGCGTTCCGATGGGGTTAGGCGGAAGAATCCTAGTTGGGTCGGGCGACGCGATGGTGTTCGTCTCGGTACTCAAGCTGCTTCCGTTGTGGTTCTCCGGCTCGCGCATTCCGGTATTAACGCAGCTGGTAGGAACCTTTGGGCAGGCTGGACAACTAGTCAGCCTCTTTCCTTTTCATCTGATCTTGGTGCAGTTTGGGTGGACCCCGGCATTTTCAGTCATGTCCGGTCTGGCTTTAGCAAGCTTGCTGATCGCCATATCCCTGATTCGCAATGGTCCGGGCTGGGCGCATCTGAGCGAGAGTGCGCCGATGCGCACCCGTGATCGATTAACCACCGCGTGGAAGCAACCCGGAACCCGGCTCGGGTTCTGGACACACTTCACCACCTCCTTTATGATCAATGTTTTCTTGCTGACCTGGGGGTACCCCTTCCTGGTTCAAGGTCAAGGGCTCGAAGGTGGTTTCGCGTCCGGGTTGATGTCGATTTTCGTGGCGGTTGCGGTCTTATACGGGCCGCTTCTAGGAGCGTTGACGGCCAGATATCCGCACAAGCGCTCAAACTTCGCTCTGGGCGTTATTGGAGCCATGGTGTTCATGTGGGCGGTCGTGTTGTTCTGGCCTGGTGCTGCGCCGTTATGGGTGCTGATCATTTTGCTCGTTGCCGTGGCGGCTGGTGGTCCTTCATCGGTTATCGCGTTCGACTTTGCCCGGACCTTCAACCCACCAAACATCATGGGTACCGCCATTGGGCTGGTCAATACCGGTGGGTTCTTCGGCGGGTTCGTCACCATCTACCTGGTCGGCGTCGTGATGGACTGGCTTTATGCGGCCAACGGGTCGGTGGGCGAGCTATACAATTTGCCGGCCTTCCGCATTGCGTTGTCGGTGCAATTTGTCATGGCGGCGATCGGGGTGACGTTCATGCTGATCGAACGGCGCAAGGCCAGAGAGCAGCCGGCCAATACCCAGTAGGAGCACTTCTCCACAGCGCGCGCTGAACTGAAGCCCGGAAGAGTTCTTGGGGCGCATCGTGGGGTTATGACTACTACACCCGAACGGCAGCCCCTCTCGTTGTCCGATTGCGATGACGTACTCGCCTATATTCCCCATGCCCTTGGCTTTCACCCGCAAAAGTCGATGGTGCTCCTACTGATCGTTGGGCAACGCCTCGAAGCGACGCTTCGTGTTGACCTGCCCAGCGAAATTCATGAAGTGGACCGCAGGCCGTGGGTCGCACAGGTGCTCGGCTTGCTTCGGCGACTTCCACAGGTGCGCAGTGTTGTCGCAGTGGTATACGCACCGGGAGACATCAAGATCGCAGAGCAGATTCCCTATCAGCAAATGATCGGCGAACTCGAAGAAGCCTTTGATCCTCATGGCATTCAACTGCGACAAGCCTGGTGCCTTTGCCGCGAGAAAGTCTGGGACTACGACGACGGCGACGTCGGTGTAACTTTCCCACGGCCAGACATCGCGCTGGGAGAAACCAACCTGTCTCTGGTCCTTGCCGGTTCTGCTCCGTTGGACCGACCTTGGGACGGAACCGGAATAGCAACGTGGGCTAACGCGGCAGAAGTCCAAGAGCTCACAGGTGCATTTGGCGATGACCTGCTGGACAGCCTCGATGAATGGGCAGAAGTCCTGAACCTGAGCGATGATGAAGCACTAGAACGCATTCATTCGAGTTCGCTGAGCAGTGCACGAATGCTGGCGGGCCTGAGAATTCGTCTCGTCCGTGATGTACTGCCTTTTCTTGCTGGCGTCGGTACGGCGCAGACCATGGAAATGACCAAACAATTGTGCGTTGGCAATGGGGGCGAGCAGGTTAAACCTCTGGCAGATTTCCTCCTGGGGCGAGGGTGGCAGAGCCCGGACTGGAAGCGATTGGAACGGCTGTGGTTGGTTTCTCGTGATCTGCTCGGTGTTGCAATTGATGGCGAACGCCACGCCTTGATGTGCATCCTGGCTTGGATCGAATGGGCTCGTGGGCGCGGCACCATGGCCATCGCTTTGATCGATCGAGTCCTTAGCGAGCGGGGAGACTACCGGCTAGCCCAGCTCCTTCGAGAGCTAATGAATCGCGGATCGATGCCCGAATGGGCTACGGACGAACTGCGTGCATGGCGTGCCCAGCTGGGTTAGCAGACGCGCGGGTGACCGGGTCAAGTGGTGTCTGTGGGCGAATTAGTGGATAATGAAAAAACAGACCCGGTTAGGTTCGAGTTGTCTAGGTTCCAGAAACGTAGTTTTTGGGAACATTAGACGTGGTTGGTGCGTTGTAATCAATGTACCCACCGTCGCGTTGAGTCACTGATACAGCGCATTCGGACTTGACAGGGTCATAGTGGTGTTACCGGCAGGTGCATCCGGAACGCATCGTTAGAAAGGTTATTCGTGTCATCTTCTGAGACGAACGCTAATCGTAAGGTTACTGAGGCTGAGGCCGCAGAGGCCGAGGAAACGGCAGAAACTCCTGTCGCGAAAAAGCGCGCTACCCGTGCGAAGGCTAAGCCTCGCGCAAAGAAGACTGCAACTTCCGAGGAGTCGGACGTCGAGCAGGGTTCTGAAGAGTCCGAAGACGATGCTGAGTCGGGTGCCGCTGACGCAGCTGGCGCCAAGGACGGCTCGGCAAAGCCGGAAGAAGAATCCAAGGGATTCACCTTGTCTTCCGCCGATGATGATGCTCCGCAGCAGCAGGTCATGGTTGCAGGTGCAACCGCCGACCCGGTCAAGGACTACCTGAAGCAGATCGGTAAGGTCGCACTGCTGAACGCAGAGCAGGAAGTCGACTTAGCTCTGCGTATCGAAGCAGGGCTTTTCGCTACCGATAAGCTTTCCAAAGATGACGGCTCAATCGACCAGCGCTTGCGCTGGGACTACGAGCAGATCATTCACGACGGAAAGATCGCAAAGAATCACCTACTTGAGGCGAACCTTCGTCTCGTTGTCTCGCTGGCAAAGCGCTACACCGGACGTGGGATGCTCTTCTTGGACTTGATCCAGGAAGGTAACTTGGGTCTGATCCGTGCAGTCGAGAAGTTCGACTACACCAAGGGATTCAAGTTCTCCACCTACGCGACGTGGTGGATCCGCCAGGCCATTACCCGCGCCATGGCAGACCAGGCACGTACCATTCGTATCCCGGTCCACATGGTTGAAGTCATCAATAAGCTGGCACGCGTACAGCGACAGATGCTTCAGGATCTGGGCCGCGAACCGACTCCAGAAGAGTTGGCCAAGGAACTGGATATGACCCCTGAAAAGGTTGTTGAAGTTCAGAAATACGGTCGCGAACCAATCTCGCTACACACCCCGCTGGGTGAAGATGGCGACTCTGAGTTCGGTGACTTGATCGAAGACTCCGAAGCGGTCGTTCCGGCCGATGCGGTTTCCTTCACCCTGTTGCAGGAACAACTGCACTCGGTTCTGGACACCCTGTCCGAACGTGAAGCAGGCGTTGTAGCCATGCGCTTTGGCCTGACCGACGGTCAGCCGAAGACCTTAGACGAAATCGGCAAGGTTTACGGTGTCACCCGTGAGCGTATTCGCCAGATCGAGTCGAAGACCATGTCGAAGCTGCGCCACCCATCGCGTTCACAAGTTCTGCGTGACTACCTAGACTAAATTTTTCACGTCATGCGGTCGCAATATCCCTAATGAGGATACTGCGACCGCATTTCTTTTTAAGCTGTAGCACGGGAAGCAGGCGCTTAAAGCAAGAAGGGTGATCCAGCATCGGCTGGATCACCCTTCTGTTGAATAGGACATAGGTCCCACTCGTTTAGTCGTTGATGTCGACCTTTGGCTTTTCGTAAAGTCGTGCCGACTCGTCCTGCCAGACCGAAGTGATTGGGCGCAGCTTGGGTTCCACGGAGCGTGCGTGGTGGGCACAGAAGAGTAATTCTCCGCTGTTAGAAGCCAGCACAGCCCGTACATAAGCCTGTGCGCCGCATCGGTCGCACCGGTCGAGGGCATTTAGTTCACGACTAGTGGTAGTAGTAGTCATTGCCAGCCTCCTTAAATCGATGTTCAATCTATACAACCAGCTTTGGCCTTGACTTTATCCCTAAATCGGGGCGCTTTCGCTCACCGCGTAGCGCTTGTGGAGAACTTTTGCTGACGACTCGGGAGAATTACCGACCGGGCGATAGCACCAAGTTCGAACACATAAACGAGTAGAATGGTATGTAGTTCATTCTTTTCCCGCGTCAGTAGGAGATTGCAGCCCCGTGGCCTCAGCCGATAATTACAATGCACGTCATCTCTCCGTTCTTGAGGGGCTCGAAGCCGTACGCAAGCGACCTGGCATGTACATCGGGTCTACCGACTCTCGCGGCTTGATGCACTGCCTGTGGGAGATCATTGATAACTCGGTCGACGAGGCGCTCGGCGGTTTCGGGCAATCCATCAATGTCATCTTGCATGCCGACGGTTCGGTCGAGGTCCATGATGACGGTCGTGGCATTCCCGTAGACATCGAGCCAAAGACCGGTCTGAGCGGCATGGAAGTCGTCTTTACCAAACTGCATGCCGGTGGCAAGTTCGGCGGCGGCTCCTATGGGGCTTCCGGTGGCTTGCACGGGGTAGGAGCTTCGGTGGTCAATGCTCTTTCGGCCCGGCTAGATGTCGAAGTTGATCGCGGCGGCAAAACCTATTCGATGCAGTTCCGCCGTGGCGAGCCAGGCAAATTCGCAGATCGTGGCCGGCCCAAAGCCGATGCCCCGTTCGCCGCTCATGAAAAAGCAACCGTTCCGGAAATCATCGGCAAAGCAAAGCGCGGGGTGACCGGCACCCGTATCCGTTATTGGGCAGATGACCATATCTTCACGTCGGACGCAAAATTCTCATATGAAGAACTCCAGAACCGTGCCCGTCAGACCTCTTTCCTGGTTCCTGGTCTGCGGATCACCTTGCGCGACGAACGTGCGCTGGCCGGAACTCAGGGAGCCGAAGGGCCGTACGAGGAAGTCTTCCAGCACGACGGCGGCATTAGTGAGTTCGTCGAGTACCTGAGCAGCGATTCATCGGTTACCGACGTGTGGCGCGTCCATGGCAGTGGTTCGTTCCACGAGAAGGTTCCGGTAATCGACGAGAACGGGCGGAGCCATATCGAAGATGTTCAGCGCGTGTGCGAGGTCGACGTCGCGTTGCGTTGGGGGATCGGATATGACACCACCATCCAAAGCTTTGTGAATATCATTGCCACGCCTAAAGGCGGAACGCATATTTCCGGCTTCGAGCAAGCGCTGCTGAAGTCTTTCCGCAAGAACGTCGACGCAAATGCTCGCAAACTCAAGTTCGGTCAAAAAGACAAAATTGAGAAAGACGATGTGATGGCCGGGCTGACCGCGGTGCTCACCGTGCGACTTGCCGAGCCGCAATTCGAAGGACAGACCAAGGAAATTCTTGGTACCTCGCAGGTCCGGCAGATTGTCACGAAGGTCGTCGAAAAGGCGCTGAACGAGCGCCTGGCATCCACCAAACGCAATGAAAAGGCCGAAGCGTCGACGCTTCTTGAAAAAGTTGTCAACGAAATGAAGTCCAGGGTTTCAGCTCGGATGCATAAGGAAACTCAGCGCCGCAAAACCGCGCTCGAGTCGTCCTCGCTTCCTACCAAGCTGCTTGATTGCCGGAGCAAAGAAGTCGGGCGTTCTGAACTCTTCATTGTCGAGGGCGACAGCGCATTGGGTACTGCGCGTGTGGCGCGTTCCAGCGAATTCCAGGCGCTACTGCCAATTCGAGGCAAGATCCTCAACGTGCAGAAGGCCTCCATTTCGGACATGCTATCGAATGTGGAATGCGCTGCCATGATTCAGGTGATTGGCGCCGGATCGGGACGTAGCTTCGATATTGAGCAGGCCAGATACGGCAAGATCATCTTGATGACGGACGCCGACGTTGATGGGGCGCACATTCGAACGCTGCTGTTGACGCTGTTCTATCGATACATGCGACCAATGATCGAGCACGGCCGCGTCTATGCAGCCGTGCCGCCATTGCATCGTATTGAGGTGATCAACCCGGGTTCGAAGGCCAACGAGGTAATTTACACTTATTCCGAGGCCGAGATGTCTGCCCTGCTGGCCAAGATTGAAGCCGAAGGAAAGCGCTATAAGGAACCGATCCAACGCTACAAGGGACTTGGCGAGATGGACGCTGACCAGCTGGCCGAGACGACCATGGATCCACATCATCGGATGCTTCGGCGCGTGGGCATCGAACACGCTCAGGCGGCCGAGGAAGTCTTCGACTTGCTGATGGGCTCGGACGTGGCTCCGCGCAAGAACTTCATCATCGCCGGCGCCGAAAACCTTGAACGGGACCGCATCGACATGTAGTCGACCATGATGTTTATGCACGAGATAGCCCTCCCGGATGACCTGCCTAACCGCAAGTCCGGGAGGGCCTTGTCGCAGCTTGTAGCGCTGGCATGCGCCCGCTTGCGTTGGCTAGTTACCAGGACAGCAAACGCGGGGCAATGAGCAAGACGGTGGGGCACACCAGGAGCAGCACCGTGCAGGATAGAACCACAAAATTCTGCAATCGATTCAGCGGAGCTACCGGTGACAGCAGGCGTTGCAGCCGCCGCGAGGAAACTTCACCGCCGGGCATCCCTACGACTTCGCCGGTGGCTCCGCTTGAGGCATCCTTGGGCGCCCCAACCGAGGCAATAGAGGACGCTACGCTCACTATGGCGCGAAGCAGAACCGGTCGGTCCACTACCTCGAGTGCTTTGTCATCGGCGAGCATCTCGATCAGTTGCCGCACCGCATCCAGTGACAGACGCGAGGTCGGCAGCCAGGGCAATGCTTCGTGCCAGGCGGTAAAGGCCAGAATCAGCAGATCGTGCCGCTGATCGAGATGCGAATTCTCATGCGAGATGACGGCGCGTTGTTCCTCGGGGGAGAGCTGGGTCAGCAGGCCCTTTGACAGCACCGTAACCGATCCGTTGAAGCCCGGCACGCAATAGGCCACCGGAAGGTCGTGATCGAGCACGAGCGTATTGGGCCGGGTCTGCGAGGGGTTGCTCAACAATCGCAAGAGCTGACGGTGCCTGGCTCTTTGCAGGGTCGTGCGCCACGAAGCTCTCACCAGGGTGAGCACCAGATGGAAAGCGAAGAGCAATGCTGTACTGAGCGCAAATAAGTGAACGACGCCGGGGTACTTAATGCTGGGATCGCCGGTGACCAGAAGCCAACTAGCGTGCAGCGCGGAGATGAGGTCGTTGCCGAGCGGGGTCAGCCCCCAGACAAGCATCGAGCCGATCATGGACAGGCCACCGCCCAGGGCGATCGCTTGCCAGAGCAATACCGCCGCCACCGGGGCGCGCGCGGTCCATTTTGCTTTAGACAATGCCAACGGCGTCGGCCACGCCAAGACGATAGCCAACGCCGCTAGGAAATATGAGGTGAGAAGCACTCAGTCCCCGAAGTTCATGTTACTCAGACAGTCCTTACAGAATCCAAGATAGCACGCAGGGAGACTGCTTCATCAGCCGAGATTCCTCCGATAAATCGGGCGAGGACGGCTTCGCGATCTTGAGCGGTGCCCAAAGCGTCGTTTAGCAGTCCAACAGTATGGTCCTCGCGAGACGAGGACGCGGTGTAACGATGTGGACGAGTGGAGCGTTCCCGCGCCACAAGTCCTTTCTTCTCCAGTCGGGCCAACACGGTAAGTACCGTGGTAACTGCGAGTTCTTTTGCATCAGTACCGAGTGCCGCTAGGGCATCACGAAGATCGTTAGCGGTAAGCGGTTCTGCAGAATCCCACAGCAGGTCCATGACGGAGCGTTCCAGATCGCCAAGGCTGGCCACCAGGTCTTACCTCACTTGCTTTAGTGCTGATGCAGTGCTGCCAACCTCCACAGGGTGGGGAAAGCATTCTGCTTGGAAATTTCATTATATAGGCGTTTGTCCGATATTTCTACGTGGCGTAAAAATATCGAGTGATGACTGGGTTTGCGGATAACCGCCTTGGGTCGGCCAGCGGGTGGTGCTGCTTGGTGTTGACTTGGGGTTTTTTGTTTCAGAAAGTCCTTTCTGTGTCAATGCTAGGAATCTTGGCTTTTTCATCCCTAGGAAACTGCCGCCCTTCCGGTGGTCCACGAGTTCTACAAGCTGTCGAAATTGGTCTATTCTGGCAATACGGGCATTTTCTACGACATGTAGAAAATGAAGTATCGACTTCTCGGGACAGTTGAGGAATCCATGGATGTATTAGAGATTGCTCGGTGGCAGTTTGGCATTACCACCGTGTACCACTTCCTGATGGTGCCGCTAACCATTGGCCTCGGACTCACCGTTGCCGTGATGCAGACGGTCTGGCACCGAACCGGCAACGAACACTGGCTGCGCATGACGAAGTTCTGGGGCAAGCTCTTCCTCATTAACTTCATCATGGGGGTAGCTACGGGCATCGTCCAGGAGTTCCAATTTGGAATGGCATGGAGCGAATACAGTCGATACGTGGGCGATGTCTTCGGCGCACCCCTGGCCATGGAGGCGCTGCTCGCCTTCTTCGTCGAGTCCACCTTCCTCGGGCTGTGGATCTTTGGCTGGAAAAAACTACCTCCGCGGATACACCTAGCCACCATCTGGTGCGCCTCGCTGGCGGCGATCCTTTCGGCCTACTTCATTCTGGTCGCCAACTCCTGGATGCAGCATCCGGTAGGCACTGAGCTCATCGACGGGCGCGCGGTGATGACCGACGCCTGGGCGGTATTCACCAACAACACCGCACTGGTGACCTTCCCGCACACAATTTTCGGAGCATTCGCGGTCGCCGGAGGCTTCCTGCTGGGCATCTCCTGGTTCCACCTCTACCGCCGCCGCAAGGAAGGCATCGACAGCGTTGATGCCAATGGACGAGTCATCGTCGGCGAGGACCCGGCTAAGGGCCGGGTGCGAGATCGAAAGGATCACAAAGTCTGGATCACTTCATTGCGCATCGGCGCAGTGATCGCCGTGGTCTCCTTCGCTGGAGTTGCGCTGTCCGGCCATGAACAAGCAAAGCTCATGTTCGAGCAGCAGCCCATGAAGATGGCTGCCGCCGAAGCCGCATGCCACGACGGAACCGGGTTCTCGGTACTCACGCTGGGCAACGTGAGCACCGAAGGGGCGACCACTTGTGACGACGTCGTTGCGGTCTTCGAACTGCCGGGGCTTTTGTCCTACCTCGCCAATGGCGACTTTGAGACTCCGGTCAAGGGCGTGAACACGCTGATTCCCGAATACCAGGAAAAGTACGGAAGCCACTACCCAGATGACCCGGCCTTCGGGCAATATGCAGGCGAAGAGATCAGCTACCTTCCGGTGATGGAAGTAACGTACTGGGGATTCCGGCTGATGATCACCCTCGGCGGGCTTTCGGCGGTCACTGCGGCCCTGGCGCTGTGGCTCACCCGCAAGGGGACTGTGCCCGACAGCAAATGGCTTTCACGGCTAGCGCTGCTGAGCATCGCAGCCCCCTTCGGCGCGAACTCGGCGGGCTGGATCTTCACCGAAATGGGCAGGCAGCCATTCACCGTGGCGCCGAACCCTCAGATGGGCGGGGTGGACCAAGTGTTCATGTACACCGCCGCCTCGGTTTCCCCCACCGTGAGCGCCGGAGAAATGCTGTTCTCCTTGATCACGCTGACCTTGGTTTATGGGGTGTTGCTGGTGGTGGAACTGGTGCTGCTCACCCGATACATCCGGGGAGGCACCGGATCGGCCATGCCGGAACTGCGGGATCACGAGCAGACATCGGACAAAGACCCTAGCGACGACGAGGGCGACGTACTCGCCTTCGCATATTAGACAGGCGATAGCAATGGATTGGCTTCCTACTCTCTGGTTTATCCTCATCGCCGTGCTCTGGACCGGCTATCTATTTCTGGAAGGTTTCGACCTCGGCATCGGCATGCAGATCGGTCTGGGCCGCGGCGGCGAAAAGCACAAGCGGGTGCTGCTCAACACCATCGGCCCGGTCTGGGACGGAAACGAGGTCTGGCTGCTGACCGCCGCGGGGGCAACCTTCGCGGCCTTCCCCTACTGGTATGCGTCACTGTTTTCCGCGCTGTACCTCCCGCTGACCCTCGTGCTGGTGGCATTGATCTTCCGTGCGGTAGCCATCGAGTACCGCGGAAAAGCCGTAAGCAGCAGAACTCGCGGACTGTGGGATCTGGCCCTGGGCTGGGGGTCGCTTGTTGCGGCTTTCGGGGTCGGCGCAATGCTCGCCCTGACCACTCTCGGCCTGCCGCTGAACGAAAATGGCGACCGGGTCGGCGGGCCCTTCGCCTGGCTCACCTGGTCCGCAATACTCGGCGGTGTAGCGGTGGTGGCCTTTAGCTGGATCCACTCGATCGCCTTCCTGCGGCTGAAGACCGACGGGCCAATCCGTGCACGTTCGGGCAGGCTCTTTGTCCGTTGGCTCCCGCTGTGCATCGCACCATTGCTGCTGTGGTCCCTGGTCGTCCTGCTCGGGCAGCGCTCACCCGTTGCCTGGGGACTCCTCGGGCTGGCCCTGATCGCGGCGTGCGGCGCATGGATGAGCGCACGGTCGGGACATGAAGCTCGCTCCTTCATCGCCCTGGGCATCACGCTCTTGGCCGCGGTGGCGGCGATCTTCGTCGCAGCCTTCCCGGTGGTGCTTCCCTCGACTCTTGACGCAGCCTTTGATTTGACCATCGATAACGCGTCGAGCTCGCCCTACACGCTGAAGCTGATGAGCATCGTGGCCGCCTTCGGCGTGCCCCTGGTGCTTGCTTACCAGTCCTGGAGCTACTGGGTATTTCGCAAACGCATCAGCGAAAAGCATATACCGGAGGATCACTTGGTGACCTCGGTCGTGAAGTAATTTAGCCAGCTCGAAAGGAACCGATCATGTCTGCGCCCCGCTTTTTGCCTCGCGACCTGCTGCCCCGCCGACAGGTTGCCCTGCTGGCGGCCTTCTCGGTGCTCAAAACCAGCGGGCTGATCCTCGTGGCCTACACGTTGGCCACGTGGATTACCCAGATGTCCCTCGGGCAGCCGCACCAGCAGTTGCTGCTCTGGTTGGCGCTGGGCGGGGCGGCCTTGCGCACAGTGGGAGTCTGGGGACTCAACGCAGGCTCCCGGCGCATGGGGGCCGGAGCGAAAGAGCAGATGCGCGCAAATCTGATCGAATCCGCCGCTTCGCGCCCGGGGATCCTTGCAGATCAGCGAAATGACCTGTCGCTGGCGGAGGCTTCGACGTTGGCAGGCCATGGCATTGAAAAGCTCGATGACTACTTCACCAAATTCATTCCCGCGCTGATCGGCGCCACGGTTGTCCCACTGCTTCTGGGGATCTACATCTTGCGGATCGATTGGCTCAGTGCCCTGGTGCTGCTGCTGACAATTCCGCTGATTCCGGTATTCATGGCGCTCATCGGGATGCACACTCAAGACACCATCGAGCAGTCGCAGGCCAAGCTCGACGCCCTAGCCAATCAACTCTATGAACTCGCCCAGGGGCTGCCGGCGCTGCTCGGATTGGGGCGTGCCCGCCACCAAGGGCACGCCATCGCGCAGGTCAGCGAACGCTACCGGGCCGCGACCATGCAGAACCTGCGGACCGTTTTCATGTCCAGCTTCTGGCTGGAATTGATCTCAACGCTTTCGGTTGCGGTGCTCGCCGTACTCATCGGTGTTCGACTCGTTGGCGGAAACATGGATCTGGCCGCCGGGCTGACCATCTTGATCCTCGCGCCCGAACTGTTCATCGCTTTGCGTGAGGTCGGTTCGGCCTACCATGCGGCCGATGACGGGCTCGCAGCCTACGAACGCTACCGCAAACAAATACAGGGCACGCCCGCCAGCTCGCTGCGCGCCCCAACCGGCCCGATGCGCAAGGCCAATGTGCTCGAAGTGCGAAAACTGTCGCTTCGATACCCGGGGCAGAACCCGATCTATAGCGATTTCAGTATGGACCTGCGCGCCGGAGACCGCCAGCTGCTGAGCACCGCAAGCGGTAGCGGAAAAACCAGTCTGCTCAAGCTCATCGCCGAGGCGCAAACCAGCAGCAATGAGTTCGCCGCCGAGCTGGTGAGCGGGGAAATCTTTGTGGCCGGAGAATTGGCATGCATCAGCCAGCACCCGCAGTTCAACGCCCAGACGGGAACCGAGCAGATCGCACAAGACGCACCAGACGCGCCCAAAGAGCTGACCGAAAGGCTAGCTGCCGAACTGAACCTGCGCGCCATGCTGCCTCGTGCCATAGCGGAGTACTCGCCAGGGGAACTCCGCAGGCTCGAGGTGCTGCGCGCGCTATTGCGGCTGCACTCGGTGCCCAGCTGCCGGCTGCTGCTGGCCGATGAGCCCACGGCCCATCTGGACGAACAGAACGCGGCCGCGGTCCGCCGGCTGCTCGCCGAACTGCCTGAGGATTGCGCCATGCTGGTGGCCAGCCACGACCCGCTCATCACCGAAACCGGCCCCACGCTGAGCACCCGCCAGCCAACGCCCGACCACCTGCGCGCAGTATCCCAGGCGCCGATGCGCGGCGGGGCCGCGCCCCAGGGGAAACCAGAGGGCAATCCCCGGTGGAACCCACGCCGGGAAGTCATGGGCAACTATCGGGCCGCCCGCAAGGCGCTGTGCTACGGGGCGCTCTCCATCCTTTGCGCCGTTGCGCTCGCCGGGCTCAGCGGTTGGCTCATCGTCGAAGCCAGCTACCAGCCGGCCATCCTGCACCTCACGGTCGCCTTTGTCATGGTGCGCACCTTGGGCATCGGGCGCGCGGTATTCAGGTATCTGGAGCAACTCGCCATCCACGACGCGGTGCTCGGCTATGCCGGGGCCTTGCGTGAAAAGCTGTGGAACGCCATGGTCGCCAACCCCGCACGCTGGGGCATGATGAGCCGCTCCTCGGTGGTGCTGCGGTATCTGCTCGCCGAAGTCGACGAATTACGCGACGCCCTTGCCCGAGTGCTCTTCCCACCCTTGCAAGCACTGATCGTGTGGGCTCTTGGTACCGTGGTGCTTTTCCAGATCCAGCCAGAGTTCGGCTACGCAGCACTTGGCGCCGGGCTCTTTCTGGCCTTCCCGGCGCGCTGGCTGGTGAAACTCGTCGAGGGGAGGCACCTGGCTCTGGCGCTGCGCCATCGCTTGCAGCTGAACCAACTGGTGCTATCCACTCTGCGCAATAAGGAAGCGCTACGTGCCTACGGCAGCCTCGGTCCGGTGCTCCACAAGCTTGCCCGGGCCGAAAGCCGGAATACCGCCCGGGCTCGCCGCCACGCCTATGGCCAAGGCACCGCCCCGGCCCTGGCCGCGCTAACCACGGTGCTGCTTGCCACGGCCTTGGTGACCCTCTCACAAAGCAGCGCATCGTTCACCGCCCTGGCCGTGCTGCTGGCCCTGTCCCTGGCAGAACCGGCAGCTAGCGCACTGGGCGCGATCCAGCAGGGACGAGCCTTGCACGAGCTGACCGATCAGCTTGCCGGCCGCGGGGTAGGGGAGCAGGGAACTGCCCGACCAGGCGCAACCGCAACGCAACCTGGCTACACGGTCCACGGCTACCGGCTGGCCGGGCTGGAACTGGGCTACGTGCCCGGTAACCCGGTGATCAGCAACTTGGACGCGCAGATCCGCCCCGGAGAGTGGACCGCCTTGACCGGAACCTCAGGCTCGGGTAAATCCACGCTGCTCACCGCCTTGCTCGGTGCCCTGCCCGCGAGCGGGGGACGCCTGGAAAGCATCGATGAGCACGGCAACTACCGCGCCCTGGAGCAAGGGGCGATGGATTCGGTGGCTTGGTGCCCGCAAGAAGCGCACCTATTCGATTCCACTCTTCGACGGAACCTGAACCTGGCAGCCAACAGCGCGGCGCCGGCGTCCGACGAAGCGCTCATCGGAATCCTGCACCGGGTAGGGCTCGCCGGCTGGTATGCGGCACAACCTGCCGGGCTCGAGACGCGGATCGGCAGCGGCGGGCACCGGCTCTCCGGCGGGCAACGCTGCAAACTTGCGGTCGCCCGAGCCCTGGTCGGCGGGCAGCAGGTGATCCTGCTCGATGAACCGACCGCGCACCTAGGCGTTGATGAAAGTGCCGAACTAATCCGCACGCTGCGTGCCGCGCTCGCCGGGCGGACCGTCGTGCTGATCACCCACGAGCCGAAGCTGGCCGAAATCTGCGAGGGGTCGATCTGCTTGGACCGAACCCTCGCACCCGCCAGCTAAAAGCAGCCGCCTGTCAGAGCAGCACGCCGCCATCGGAGAACGGCAAGGTGTCCTCTCCGGGATGCAGCTCTGGTTTCACCCGGGGCTTGGCGGCCGGGGCGGCGTCGCTCTGCTGCGGAGCAGGCGCGCCCGGCTCACTGCCGGCCACCGTACCGGCCGGAGCTTGGCCCGGCAGGGAACCGCCGAGAATGCTGATCGTCTGCGCCAGCGGGGCGCCGGAACCATCACGCTTGGCGAATTCGGTCGGCAAGGCGCGCACCACCCCGGCGGCCGAACTGGCGCGGGCCGGCCCATAACCGGCGTAGCCCAGCGCCAGGTAGTCCTCGCCCTTGGCGAAGCGGTGTGCCCGCACTCCGGCCGTCGCGCGTCCCTTCACGGGGAACTCGCTGAAGGAACTGAGCTTCACCGACTGGCCCGAGGTTCCCGGAAGGGTCTGCGATCCGGAAGCTATGGTCGCCACGACCGCGTCCTCATTGGCCTGGCCCACCACGCCGAAATGAATGACCCTGTCCTCTCCGGCCAGCTTGATACCTGCCATGCCCGAGGCGGTACGGCCCTGCGAGCGCACGGCGGTGGCGGGGAATCGCAATAGCTGGGCCTGGCGAGTCAGGAAGACCAGCTCATCGGAGTCCTCTGCCGGTGCGGCCGAAACGACGACATCGCCGTCCTTCAAGGTGATCACCTCGAACTCTTCGCGATTCAACGGATAATCGGGGGTGACGCGTTTGACTACGCCATTTTGCGTGCCCAGAGCGAAGACCCGGTTCAGCGGCAGCAACGCCACCACGCGTTCGCCCTTTTCAAGCTTCAGGAATTCGCCGACCGGAACACCATTGGCCAGCTGCGGGAAGCCATGAGTTTCGGGCAGCACCGGCACATCGATCAACGAAATGCGGATCATCCGCCCGGTGGTTGTCAGCGCGCCGATCTCTCCGCGGGCGGTCGAGGGGACTTGGGAGGAGAGCACATCGTGCTTGATGCGTGCGGAGGAGAAGTCCAGCGGGCTCCGGTCATGGGTGCGGGCGATCTGCCCGGTGGCCGAGAGCAGCACGAAGCAGGGCGAATCGGAGACTTCCAGGGCCAGTTTCGCTGTTTTTCCGGTGCCTACCTCTTCGGGCAGAGCGGTGCCCTTCAGCGGTTCGAGGGCGGAGGACTTGTTCAGCTTGGTGCGCCGCGGCGTGCCGAAGGTCTCCGCCATCTGCCCGAGCTCCGCGGAAACCAGGGCGTGCAGCTTCTGATCGTCGCCCAGGATTTCGCGCAGTTCGGCGATTTCAGCGCGCAGCTGTTCGGCCTCGGCCTCCAGCTCGATCCGCGAGTACTTGGTCAGCTGGCGCAGGCGCAGTTCCAGAATGTGGCTTGCCTGTGGTTCGCTGAGATCGAAGACCGTCATCAGCCGTTCGCGGGCTTCGGCGGTCTGCTCGGAGGAACGGATGATTGCGATGACGTCATCGATGTCGAGAATCGCGATCAGCAGCCCCTCGACCAGGTGCAACCGGTCTTCGCGCTTGGCCAGACGGTGCGCGGTCCGCCGGCGGACCACATCGATACGGTGCTCCACATAGACGGTCAGCAGTTCGCGCAATCCCAAGGTGCGCGGCTGCCCCTCGACCAGGGTCACATTATTTATCCCGAAGGAGTCTTCCATCGGGGTGTACTTGTAGAGAGCGGCCAGCACGGCGTTCGGGTTGAAGCCGTTCTTGAGCTCGATCACAAGCTTCAGCCCATGGTGGCGGTCGGTGAGGTCAACGACATCGGAGACGCCAACGATCTTCTTGTTGTTGACGCCGTCCTTGATCTTCTCGATGACTTTTTCGGGCCCTACCGTGTAGGGCAGCTCGGTGACCACCAGCGCGGATTTGCGGGCGGAGATCTTTTCCAAGCTCACGGTGGCGCGGGTGCGGAATGCGCCGCGGCCGGAGCGATAGGCGTCCTTGACGCCGTCAAGTCCCACAATCGTGCCGCCGGAGGGCAGATCCGGACCCGGAACGAACTTCATCAGTTCTTCAACCGGTGCATCCGGATTCGCGATCAAGTGCTGCGCCGCGGCGACTACCTCATTGAGATTGTGCGGTGCCATATTCGTGGCCATGCCCACCGCGATACCGGTGGTGCCGTTAACCAGCAGGTTGGGGAACGCCGCAGGCAGAACTTCGGGCTGCATGAACTGGTTGTCATAGTTGGGGACGAAGTCCACCACGTCTTCGTCGAGGTTTGCGGTCATCGCCACCGCGGAGGCCGCGAGCCGGGCCTCGGTATAACGCGGGGCGGCCGGTCCGTCATCGAGCGAACCGAAGTTGCCGTGGCCATCGATCAGCGGCAAGCGCAGCGAGAAGCTCTGCGCTAGACGAACCATCGCATCGTAGATCGCGGTGTCCCCGTGCGGGTGGAGCTTGCCCATGACCTCCCCGACCACACGAGCGGACTTCACGTGGCCCTTCTCCGGGCGCAGGCCCATTTGGGCCATCTGGAAGAGGATGCGTCGCTGCACCGGCTTCAGGCCATCTCGGGCATCCGGTAGCGCACGCGAATAGATCACCGAGTAGGCGTACTCCAAGAAGGAGGATTCCATTTCGCTGGTGACATCGATATCGACGATGTTCTCGACGAAATCCTCGGGAATCTCGGGAGTTTTTTTGCGAGCCATTACTCTGCCTTCGCCCTTCATCTGCTGCTTCACGGCCTAAAATGTCGGATTTCGTGTTGCAGCTGGGCGCAAACGCGAAAGCGCGACTATTCTAAGCCTATGGTGGATCGTAAACTTTCAGCGGCATATCCAGCCCACTGGGAAGCAGATGTTGTTCTTCGCGACGGCACGACCGCGCATCTTCGGCCAATTACGCCCCAAGATGCTCAAGCCTTGCAAGACATGCATAAACAGCAATCTGAAACTTCGGTTTACCTACGCTATTTTACGTACAAGTCGTCGCTGACTCCTAAAGAGCTTGAACGGTTCACCAATGTCGATCATCGCAACCGGGTGGCCTTCACCGTGCTGCGCGGTTCGAAGATCATCGGGGTAGGCCGCTACGACAGGCTGGAGAATCCGGCCGAAGCCGAGGTCGCCTTCAACGTCTCGGACGAATACCAAGGCACCGGCATCGGTTCAATCCTGCTCGAGCACCTTGCCGCCGCCGGGCGGGAAAACGACATAGTCAAATTCACCGCCGAAATCCTGCCGGAAAACCGCAAGATGCTCACCGTGTTCTCGGATGCCGGCTATGCGGTGGCCCGGCACTTCGAAGATGGGGTGATCATGCTGGAATTCCCCATCAGCCCCACCGAGAAATCGAAGGAAGTCACCGAAGCACGAGAACACCGTGCCGAAGCGAGCAGCGTTGCCGGGGTCCTCGCACCGTCCGCCGTAGCGGTTATCGGTGCCAGCCGCGCCTGGGGGAGCATCGGCCACGACGTGCTGGACCGGCTCGTCGAAGGCGGATTTACCGGGACCATCTATGCCGTCAACGAGCAGGCCTTCGAGGTCGGCGGGCTGCCGAGTTATGGAAATATCACCGAGGTCCCCGGCCCGGTGGACTTGGCAATTATCTGCGTGCCACGAGAACGGGTTCTGGAAACCATCCAGGACTGTGGCGCGCACGGAGTGAAAAGCCTGATTCTCATGACCGCCGGTTATGAGACCGCCGACGGCCTAGTGGCCCAACGCAAGCTGGTGGCGCTGGCCAGGGCAAACGGCATGCGCGTCATCGGCCCAGCATCCTTGGGAGTGCTCAATACCGATCCGCAGATCCGCCTCAACGCCTCGCTGGCCAGCGAATTGCCGCAGGCCGGGCCGGTCGGTCTGTTCAGCCAGTCGGCAGCTATGGGCATTGTTTTGCAAGGCGCGGCGATGCAACGCGCGGTCGGCCAAAGCAGCGCCATCTCAGCCGGGCTGCGCGCAGATGTGTCAGGCAATGACGCGATGCAGTATTTCGAGGATGACAAGCGCACCGGCGTCGTGGCGATGCATTTGGAATCCTTCGGCAATCCACGCAAGTTCTCCCGCATCGCCCGTCGCCTGGCGCGCAGCAAGCCGGTGATCGTGGCTAAATCGGACCTGATGGGCCGGCGGATACCACCGGGGCACTCGGTGCGCTTGGGCGAAGCCCCGCCGGCGGCGTTGAATGCGATGCTGCGGCAATCCGGGGTGATCCGGGTGAGGTCCATCGAAGAGCTTATGGACGTCGCCTCGCTGCTGTCGGTATTCCCGGCCCCTGCCGGACCACAAGTAGCGGTGCTCTCAAACTCTTTGGCCCTGGCCGAAATCGTCGGTGATGTCACGGTGGGACGCAACCTGTTCGCCACCGCGCAGAGTGAAGAATTGGATTACTCGCTCGGAGAATCACGATCGATTTCGAAATTGCGTGCGCGGGTGACCGAACTGGTGCAAGACCCGCAGGTGCACTCGGTGATCGTGGCGCATCTTCCGGCCATCGGGATAAGCGCGCAATCGGTGATCAAGGTGCTGACCGAATTCAGTGGGCAGGACAAGCCCGTCATTGCCCTCATGCCAGGCATCGCGGATCCGAAATTCCGTGAGGGTGTGCATCAAGGAATTCCGGTGTTTACCTCGCCTACCGAGGCCGTTGGCGCGCTGTCCAAAGCGTACGGCTATAGCCAGTGGATGAATGTCCCTTTTCAAGCCCTGCCGGAACCCACAGACGTGGATGTCGCCGGCGCGCATGAGTACCTTGAACAGCTGGTCGGCGACATCGTCGGTACCGAACTGAAAGAGCTGAACCACAAACAGTCCAGTAAACTCCTTGGCTACTATGGCATCAAGGTATTCGATTCGACGGTGGTCAGGTCCGCTGAACAAGCGTTGGAGGCTGCCGACCGGCTCGGTTGGCCGGTCGCGCTGAAAGCCAACGATCCGGATATGCGCCAACGCCTCGATCTGGGCGGCGTTCGATTAAACATTCCAGATGCGCAGAGCCTAGAGGCAAACTTCAAACATATGAGCGCCCTCATGGCCTCGTACGACGTGACCTCGCTCGAAGTGCAATCCATGGCACCGGCCGGACAAGCCTGCGTGATCAAGGCGGTGGAAGACCCGCTGCTCGGACCGGTGATCTCCTTTGGGCTGAGCGGCGATCCGGTGAACCTGCTCGACGATTGGGCCCACGGCGTGGCGCCACTGACCACGGAAGACCTCGACAACCTGATTCGGCGCCCGCGTAGCAGCGTTCGGCTCCTTGGCTATCAGGGTCTGCCGGCGGTAGACCTGGAATCCCTGAAAGACTTCATCACTCGCGTCTCGATGCTCAAGGACCATCACCCAGCGGTGACGATTATGAACTTTGCGCCGGTTAGCGTGGCTCAGGATTCGCTGAGTGTCCTGGGGGTCAGCATGAAGATCGGCAATACCGAACAGCGTACCGATAGCGTGCGACGGGCCCTGCGAAGTTGAGCTGAGGGGTGGCTTGGATGAATTGGTCCGTTGCACTCGGTAGAATTAGGTTATGAACTCACCAACGTATTCCACTACCGCTGGTGCTGAATTGCAGCACGACCTGGTCAGGGCCGGCTTCTACCCGCAGATGGTGCAGGACGTCCTAGCCGAAGCAATGATGTCCCAACCGGTGCTTGACCACTATGTCCATCTGGAGACGCACTTCGACCACACCGAAGTGCACCGCCACATCACGGTCTTGGTGCTCAGCGAAAAAGTCTTGTTCATCATCCACGTAGACGATCAGCAGCTCGATGACCACGGCAATAATGTCGTGGCTCAGGTCTCGACCGAAATGATCTCTTTGCGACGTATCGCCTCGGTCGCTACCAATTATGTCTATCACCAGCCACAGCATTACCGCACAGGTGATGAGGTGCGTGAGTTGACCTTCGGCATGTCATGGAACGGGACGAGCCGAATCGACCTCGCCCCTGCTCCCTGCACCGATCCGCAGTGCGATGCAGATCATGGGCTGAACGGAACCGCGCAACCCGAGGACTTGGTGATTCGGGTTAGCGCAGAGGCCGACGGGCAGCGCGCGGTCAACAAGGCACGCGAGTTCGCGGTGCGTTTGCGACAAGAAACTATCTGATTGCGTATGAGCCAAATTTTGAGTGACCCCGCTTTGCCTACGCCGCCGCAGGCCCTGCCTGCGGCCCCTGCCTACGGGAAAACGACACTGTCGGAAATCCTCCCTTCCGCCGCCCACGCACTAGGCGTTCCCGGCTACCTGAATCCGCTGGGGCTGAAACCCACTAAACGGGTCAGCATGATCATGGTTGATGGGCTGGGTTGGAATCAGTTCAAATCTCACGCGGCGCACGCCCCATTCCTACGTTCACTCTTTGAGCGAGCGCAGAAGCTGGGCACCGGTTTTCCTTCGACGACCGCGACGAGCCTGACCAGCCTGGCCACAGGTGTGGCACCTGGCGAGCATGGCATGCTCGGCTATGACGTGGTCGATCCCGAGCGCCGGCGAGTAGTTAACCAACTTGGCGGCTGGCCCGCGGACCTGAAGCCAGAATCCTGGCAGACCGTTCCCACGGTATTTGAGCGAGTCCATGAACACGGCATCCATGTTGCTTCGGTTTCATTGCCCCTCTTTGCGAATTCTGCATTGACCCGTGCCGCCTTGCGCGGACCGAAATTTGTGGCGGCAAAACAAATTACCGCACGGGCCCGGGCCACTCAAGAAGTTTTTGCCAGCCACCGCAACGCACTGGTGTATACCTACTTTAATGAACTAGATAAAGTCGGCCACAAATTCGGTGTGGATTCCAGCCAGTGGCGCGACACCCTCGAAGAAATTGACTACGTCATCAAATCGCTGGTCTCCCGATTGCCGGAAGAGACCACCGTGCTGATCACCGGTGACCACGGAATGGTCGACGTCCCTGAATCACAGCGCATCGATTTCAGCCTCGAACCGGAACTCATCGAGGGAGTCGAGCTCACCAGTGGGGAACCGCGCGGCGTGCATTTAACTTTTGCCGCGGCGACCAGCGACGGGCAACGCCAGCAGGTACGCGACGCATGGCAACGGGCCTACGGCTCGAAGGCCTGGGTGCTCAGCCGCGAGGAAGCGATCGATCTAGGGTACTTCGGCAAGATCCCTGATGCCCATGCCGCTCGCATGGGCGACTTGATCATCATGGCAGCCGAAGCGATCGCGTTCTACGATGGGCGGCGGGTGGCTCCGATGGCCTTTGACATGATTGGCCAGCATGGCTCGCTGACCGCCGGTGAGCGCTTCGTGCCGCTGTTTACGCATCGCACCAAGTAATTCGCTGAAAAGTCGATTTCAGACCAGTAAAGCTAGAGGCACTGCACAAAGTTGAAAACTTTTGTGCAGTGCCTCTAGCTTTGTGCGGAAGCGGCTCGTTTAAGAGTCGGTGTCCTTCTTGCGCTTTCCAAACATGATGTCATCCCAGCTTGGAACCGAAGAACGCTTCGGCTTGCGCGGGGAGGAATCCTCGGCAGAAAGTTCGGGTTCCTGGCTTGCGTCGTTGGAGTCTTCCCTGTCGGTGACTACCGTCAACTGCGAAGTCCGAGATGAGATGCCTTGCGACAGATGGGGGAATGACTCCTCATCGTCGTTCTCATACTTGCTCATGCTGCGTTCAATAATCTCGTTCAACCGGTCATCCTTCGCAGGATCCTCCGGGGCACGCTGGCCACGACGGGAATTGAGCAAGCTGACTAATTCTTCGGAGTCGTTATTGTCTGCGCTGCCAATTGGTGTGGCCGGCTGCTCGGCCTGACCTACGGCTGCGATGGGACGAAAATACTCTGGTGCCTGCTGCTCGCTGAGCGTTTGCGCCCAACGATTAAGGTTCTTCAAGGACTTGCGCGCCGGGGTGAAAGCCCACTTGGCGACATTTTCCTTGCCGTCCGCCGAACCGTTGGCCAGCGACTCGACGTTTTCTGATGGCAACGGAGAATCAAACTCCACCGTTACGATCCACTGGCCCTCAGGGTCCTTCCAAGAGTTCCAGCGTGCGTGTTCGGCGTCGATATTGAGCTGGTGCAAACGATGTGTCACCATCGAACCAAGGTCCGCCGGTTCTTCACCGAAAATCTCGCGGTACTCGGCATCGGTTTGGGGCCCGGAAACCTCTACCCGACGAGCCAATTCAGCGATGTGCTCACGTTCTGCTAACACTGGGCCTTCATACTTGACGATCTGTTCAACCGGAACATTCCATTCCAAGGACAGATCGTAAGCGGAAGCTCCAGCACGTACTCGTGCCTGGATCTCACGCGGCGAATGAACCGAAGACTCATCGCGGTTTCGCGGCGCCCGAGCTCGGGCGATTTCGGCCATTGCACTGCGCAGCGCATCGTCGACGGAAAGCTCAAAGCTCATCCCATCGTCGCTGCTGACCTGCAGGCTGGAACCATTTTCATGAATTCCTACCAGTCTCAGCTGACGCATTACTACCCTCCACACGGTCTATTTCCTGAGTGAAACTCTGCCACTTATGACCCTGATTTCCTATTACCGCCCCGGGTGTGGCGCAAGAATACTCGCAAGTTCATATCACTTTGTGGCTGATGTGTCACTGGCGGGAATGTTCGGCGCAGTTCAACGTTATACTTTTAGGCCGGTACTGGTGTTTACCAACAAGTGCCACGTATCGAGATTACCGCCAGCGGAAAAGAGTGAAATACGATCATGGCCAACGAAAATGTTGCCTCACGTGAGACCAGCCAAGACCAGTCCCGCGCCGAGCAGCTGGCCGCAGCGAAAAAATTGGGCACCGCCGCGACCGCGAACCTGATCGATGAAAGCGAAGCCGAGCTTGCCGAAGCCTATGTTTTGCCCGGGGGAGAAGCCGGTCAAGACGAAGCAAATGTGGACATCATTCCGGAGCAAGCCGACGAATTCACCTGTGCCTCGTGCTTCATGGTGCGCCACCGTTCCCAGCTTGCCCGCGAAGATCAAGGACAAAAATATTGCACCGAGTGTGAGGGCTAAGCCCCAACACTCGATGCAAGAAATAAACTTTTTGGGGCTACGGGTTAGGACTGTTCTTCGGTAGATTCCGGAGCGCGAAACTGGGTTGCCTCTTTGGCCTCCTGTGCTGTGGATTCACGCTGAGCCTCCTCGGTGAATTCATACATCACACCGCCCAGAGCCGCGGTGAGCTCTTCGGGGCGACGGGTGGAAGTGATCCAGTAGGGGGTCTCATCACGCGGGTCGGTGACCTCCATGCGAACTACCGCATCGAGCCAGCCGCGCAAGTTCATGAATGCTAGTCCATGCAGCTTCTGGCCACGCTGCTTAAATGCTTCTTCGCCGCGATAGCCGATCGCCTCGCCGACGAATTTTCGCTCAATGGTAGCGCGGCCCACGGTGAGACTCTCTTCGGTGACTTCCAGGGTAGGGACCTTAAGCAAGAAGATCACTGCGATGCCGACCAAGACAAAGAGCCCGATGGCTATACCCCAAGGGACACTGATCGGGGCGACCGCTATGCCGGCGGTGATCGCGATTAGTAAAGGCCAAATCCATGTGCCGACCGAAGGCCATAGCTTTTCACGAAATAGAACATTTGAAGCCTCTGGGCTGGGAGTACTCATACCAACCAGTTTAGGCAATTTTTCGGAGTTGAATAACCGCTCGGATTCACTGGCGCAACCGTTTGGCGGCGCGCGATAGAGTTGGACAGGTGGAAAACGACCAATCGATTTACCGGGAGATTAGAAAAACTCATGAATGAGCCCACGATTTCAATCAGAATCAAGATGCTCGATCCGCAGCTCCCGGCCCCCAGCTACGCTCACCCTTCTGATGCAGGTGCTGATCTGCATGCCCGTGGTGACGTAGTGCTCCAGCCGGGGGAACGCGCACTGATCCCTACCGGGCTCGCCTTGGCACTTCCGCACGGATATGTCGGCCTCGTTCATCCGCGAAGTGGTTTGGCCGCGAAGCACGGTATTACCGTCGTCAACGCACCGGGTACTGTTGATGCCGGATACCGTGGCGAGATCATGGTCACACTGTTGAACACGGACAACTCCAATGCCTTTGAAGTTCGCCGCGGCGATCGTATCGCCCAGCTGGTTATCCAGAAAGTCGAACTAGCCCATTTTGAGCAGGTCGAGTCCCTCGACGAGACGTCTCGCGGTACCGGCGGTTTCGGTTCAACAGGCGGATTCAACGCTAAGTAAGTACCCTTGGTGTAAGAGCGCAAAACTTTAAGGACATCATGTTTTTCAAGCGTAAGAAGTCGGTAGAACAGCCGGTCGAAGAGCCAACCGTCGAGGAAAGCACTCCGGAGCCCACCTCTACCAGCGGCCCATTCGACATCAGCGACGTGCCCGAAACCGATAGCTACCTCGACTTTGGTTCGATTCTCGTCAAGCCGATCCCTGGCATGAAGGTGCGCATGGATGTCGAACAGGCGAATCAGCGGGTTGTGGCGGTTTCGCTGGAGATCGCCGAATCGCGCGTTCAACTGATGGCTTTCGCTGCCTCGAAGTCGGACTCCTTGTGGCCCGGTATCCGTGAAAAGATCACCGGCGACATCCACGGACAGAAGGGTGAGATCTTCACCCGCGAGGGAGAATATGGCGAAGAGCTTCTCGCCAAGGTTCCGCAGCAACTGCCGGACGGACGTGCCGGACACGTCGCCCTGCGTTTCGTGGGCGTCGACGGTCCGCGTTGGTTCCTGCGCGCTGTCGTTGGCGGCGCCGCAATTGCCGATGAGGAAGCTACCAAGATCGTTGATGAACTGCTGCGTAGCGTCGTGATCAACCGCGGCGACAAGCCGCTACCGCCGGCGGAGCTACTTCCACTGAACGTGCCGAGCAATGCCACAACCCGCGCCGAGACACCTGAAGCCGAGACAGCTGAGCCGGGAATCACCCGTCCGGAACGTGGCCCTGAAATTACCCAGATCGGCTAATGGCATGTCCTGCGAGCCCGGCCCTTTGGAGGCCCACCTTGGCAGCAGGGAAGTCAGGCCGGCACATCTGCGTTTGGAGTCCCTGTCCGAGTTGCCGGTAAAGGGGCGAGTGGAGCACCTCGGGTACATCCAGTCGGTCAGCTACTCGGCCCCCAACACGCCACCGCGTCTGACCGCCGTCGTGGTGGACCGGCTGGCTGGAGTTGGTGGGCGCCGTGGCACCGTTCCGCATGTAAAGCTGCTGTTCATGGGCCAAAAGCAGGTACCCGGGATTAAACCCGGAGTAAAAATCAAATATGCGGGCATGGTTGCGCTGGTGGATCACGTCCCCAGCATCTTCAACCCGCGGTACCTGATCGTTCCGGTCAACCGCCGCTAGGTTGTGGGTTCTATAGTTGCCGTATATGCAGGTCCCGCACCGTGACCGAGGCAGAAGTGAGAAGCATGAACAACGAAGAACAGCTGAACGAGCCGCAACGCCACAAGGAGCACTCGTTCGCTTCGAATCTCGGACAGAACGCAAAGCTGGCGCAAAATGCCGATGGCGGGATCGATGTCATCGCCAGCGTTGGCGGTCCCCGCGGCATCGTTGAGACGGTGCTTCCGGGTTTCGTCTTCGTCATGGTGTACGCGCTCAGCCTAGAGCTTTCGTGGGCGTTGATCGCCTCGATCGGGCTCGGTGTGCTGTTCATGATCGTGCGCCTAGCGAAGAAGTCATCGCTGATGCAGGCCGCCAGCGGACTCATCGGGATTCTGATCTGCGCCTTCGCGGCTCGTGCCACCGGTGAAGCCAAGGACTACTATGTTCCAGGCTTCTTCATCGGCGCCGGTTATCTGCTCGCACTGCTGATTTCGATCATCGCCAGATGGCCACTGGCCGGGGTGCTCTTCGGATTCATCCGCAACGAGGGAACCGCTTGGCGTACCCAGCCGGCAAGGTTGCGCCGCTACAGCGTCGCGACGTGGATCATCATCGGTGTATTCATTGCACGCCTCGCGGTGCAGCTGCCGATGTACTTCGCCGACAATGTGGTGGCCCTGGGCCTTGCCCGCGCGCTGATGGGCGCCCCACTGTATGCCGCTGGGCTCTGGTTCGCCTGGCTGGTATCCCGTCCGGCCAAGGACATTCAGCCGGAGCAGCCTCGGCAGCAGAACTAACGGGCCGCTCCGCGCAGGGTGCGCCGCAACGGGCTTTCAGCCTCGGGAGTGGTGATGAAGAAGATTTCGTCTCCGCCCTCGATCACATCATCATCGCTGGGCGGGAACGGCGCCTTATCACGCACCACCGCCACGATGGTGGTGTCTTGAGGCCAGGTGACACGTCCCAGGGTGCGTCCAATCAGTGCCGAGTCGTGCGGCACGGTGAATTCGACCATATGCACCTCACCGCTTTTGAGCGTCAGCAGCCGTACCAAGTCTCCAACTTCTACCGCCTCCTCGACTAGGGCAGTCATCAGCCGTGGGGTGCTCACCGCCACATCCACGCCCCAGGCGTCGTCAAACATCCATTCGTTCTTGGGGTGGTTTACGCGCCCCACGGTTCGACGCACACCAAATTCGCTTTTGGCCAGCAACGAGACCACCAGGTTGACTTTGTCATCGCCGGTGGCCGAGACGACCACATCGAATTCTTCGAGCTTGGCTCGTTGCAAGACCGCGAGTTCGCAGGCGTCTCCGATGAGCCACTGGACGTTTTCCAGATCTTCGCGGTCAGCCATCTCGGCCTTCGGATCGACAATGAGCACCTGATGGGAATTCAGTACAAGCTCACGGGCGATAGACGAACCAACGGATCCGGCCCCGGCAATCATTACTTTCACGTGTTTAGCTCTCTCGTTCAGTCGCTGACGGGAATCGGCGCGTTGGCAAGGACTTTTTCCACATCTTTGCTTTTTTCAAGGCGCATCATGACATGGACCAAGTCACCGCCTTGGAGCCGTGTGCGGCTTTCTGGGATGGTTCCTTCGCCGAAACGGGTCAGGTAGGCGACCCGAACCCCGGCCGCTTCTTCGAGCTCCTTGACCAGGTGCCCGTACCAGCCTCGATGCAAGGCCACTTCGGTAAGCATCAGTCGTCCCGAGGGCTCGCGGTAATCGCCACGGATGGAATACTCGGGAAGGATGCGCCGCAGGACCTGATCGGTGCTCCAGCGGACCGCTGCCACCGTGGGGATTCCCAAGCGTTGATAGATCTCGGCGCGTCCCGGGTCGTAGATTCGCGCCACCACATGCGGCACGTTGTAGTTTTCCCGGGCCACGCGAGTGGCGAGAATGTTGGAATTATCACCGCTGGAAACGGCCGCAAAGGCATAGGCCTCGTCAATTTTCGCCTCCACCAGGGTGTCCCGGTCAAAGCCCAATCCGACAACCTTGGTTCCCGAGAATTCTTGTCCCAGCCGGCGGAAAGCCTCAGGATTCTGGTCGATGACCGCCACCGAATGTCCGGCTTCGTCTAGCGTATGGGCCAGCGCAACGCCTACGCGTCCGCAACCCATGATCACAAAGTGCGCCACCGCCAACTCCTTGTTTCCTTGCCACCAGTGCAACTTCTGCGTGCTGCGCAGTTCACAGCCACGCAAGTAACAATAGCGCGCCGCGAACCACGCGCCTGAGACGAGGGTACTGCCTATGGCGCGCCCTGCGATAACGTTATCTCGTGCCTGCTTTATTTGATGGTCTTAAAAGGATCCTCGTGGGCCGGCCGTTTAGCACCGAACAGCTCAAACGTAGGCCGCTCCCACCTAAGATCGCCCAGCCGATCTTCTCTTCCAGCGCGCTATCTTCTTTGGCTTATGCGCCGGACGAAATTCTGCTGACCCTAGCCATGGCGGGCATTGCCGCGACAATGCTCTCGCCGGCGGTAGGCGTGGCGGTACTTGTCGTGCTGCTAGTCCTCGTGCTGTCCTACCGGCAATCCGTGGAGGCCTACCCCTCGGGCGGCGGCGACTATGAGATCGTCCGGAAAAACCTCGGGCCGCGCTCCGGGACGACCGTGGCCTCGGCCCTCCTGGTTGACTTCGTGCTCACCGTTGCGGTGTCCAGCTCTTCGGCCGCACAGTACCTCTCGGGCGTTTTCCCTGCTTTGGAAGAGCATCGGGCCTGGGTGGCCTCGGCGATCGTGGCATTCTTGGTCGTCGCGAACCTCCGCGGTCGCGGACAGGGGCGTTGGTCCCTGGCCATCCCGGTGTACCTATTCGCCGGCGGAATGCTGGCAATGATCGCCATCGGCGGGGTTCTGGCGCTGACCGGAAACCTGGGGCTGGCGCCGAGCGCGGAGTTCAACATTGTTCCGGAACAGGAATTTGAGACCGGCATGCACGGCGTATTTGGCGCCTTGCTGATCTTGCGCGCCTTCTCCACCGGTTCGGCGGCGCTGACCGGTATCGAAGTGCCCATTTCAAATGTGCATCACCTGCGCAAGCCCCGTGCCCGGAACGCCGGGCGCATTCTGTTGGTGATGGGTCTGCTCTCCGGGGTGCTCACGCTTGGAACGCTGATGCTCGCGCGAGCCACGGGAATCAAGGTCGTCGCCGATCCGCAGGCCTCATTGATGCTCGCCGGCCAGCCAATCTCGCAAAATTACGTGCAAGTCCCGGTCTTGGGGCAGTTGGCCCAAGCCGTCTTCGGAGACTTCTTCCTCGGTACCGTTGTGGTGTCCCTGCTGACCATCGCAGTCTTGCTGCTCGCAGGCAACCAGGCATTTAATTCATTCCCCAACCTCGCCAGCCATTTGGCTGGCGATGGCTACCTGCCGCGTCAGCTACGCACCCGTGGCGACCGCTTGGGTTTCTCGAACGGAATCCTTTCCCTCGGCGCCGCTGCGATCGTGCTGATCTTGCTGTTCAGCGGTGATGTGACGATTCTGGTGCAGCTCTACGTGGTCGGGGTGTTCGTTTCCTTCACGCTCAGCCAGCTCGGGATGCTCAAGCACTGGTCTCGCGTGTTGATCACCGTCACCGATCGCAAGGTACGCGCCGCAAAGCAACGCAAGCGCCTACTGAACCTGATCGGGTTGATTCTTTCGCTGCTGGTGCTGGTGGTTGTGCTCGCGACCCGATTCGTTCACGGCGCCTGGCTTGCGGTGCTCGGCATTGTGGCGCTGACCTTGATCATGGAGTCCCTGCAGCGTCACTATCAGCAGGTTGACGACGAACTGGCGGTCTCCGACGAGCATTCGGCGACCGCGTTGCCAGCCCGAGTCCATGCCCTGGTGCTGGTGTCCACGGTGCGCAAACCGGTGCTGCGTGCGCTCGCTTTCGCGAGAGCCTCACGCCCCTCCAAATTAGAAGCGATCATCGTGGATATCGAAGCGGAGAAGACCGAGCATACGTTGGCCGACTGGGACCGTTTGCGCATTCCCGTGCCGATCACCGCGCTTGCTTCGCCCTATCGCGAAATTGCCGGACCGCTAATCGAACATATTCGGTCGATCAAGCGTGAATCTCCCCGCGACCTCATCGTTGTTTACATTCCCGAATATGTGGTCGGGCACTGGTGGGAACAGCTGGTGCATAACCAGACCGCGCAGCGAGTGAAGAACCGCCTGCACTACGAACCTGGAGTGCTCATCGCTTCGGTGCCTTGGCGCCTGCTGAGCTCATCCGAAGCACTGATCGGTGGCCCGACCGAGGAATCCTCGGCACACCGGCATTCAACACCTCACGAAGGATAACTTTTATGAACGCCACCGAAACCCTGCAGCTGCGGTTAGGTTCGATTGCCCATGGTGGACACACCGTAGCTCGCCATGAAGGGCGGGTAATTTTCGTCCGCCACGGCATCCCCGGCGAACTGGTCAATGTACGCCTGACCGATTCGGGCGAGAGCGCCAAGTTCTGGCGTGCCGACGTCGTTGAGGTGCTCGAAGCGAGCGAGCACCGGGTGTCGCACGTCTGGGAACAGGCCGACGCGTTGAAGTACCGTGACCCGGTTGGGGGAGCGGAATTCGGACATATGTCCCTGGACTACCAGCGCGAGCTCAAAGCCCAGGTGGCTGCCGAACAGCTGACTCGCTTAGGCGGCTTGAAGGCGGAAGACTATAACTTCCCGGCGGTACAGGCCGTTGCGGGCGACTCCACCGGTCTGGGCTGGCGTACCAGGATGTCGTACTCGGTCACCGAAGACGGGCGGCTGGCGATGAGCGGTTTTCGCAGCAACGAACTCACCGCAATCAGCCAAATGCCCTTGGCGCATCCGGGAATCGAGGCCATCGGCTTGTATTCGGTGGATTTCACAGGGATTGACCGGGTGGAGGCGGCGGTCTCCAGCGAGGATGACTCAACCGTTCTGGTCTTGCTCTCGGAGCTGCGTCCGGGTGCCGCAAAGCGGGTGGCGCAGCAGCTGCCCGAAGGGGTGAACGTTGCGGCGTTCAGCCAGATCGGTGGTTCTGCCGCCGATGGCAAGGGCGAGCTGCAGACCATTGTGGGCAACAGCTGGTTGACCGAAAAGGTGCTTGGCAAGACTTTCCGGATCACCGGCGAGGGATTCTGGCAGGTGCACCGTCAGGCGGCCACGTTATTGACCGAACGAGTGCTGGACCTGACCCAGCCGGAACCGGGCGAGGTCATTGCCGACCTCTATGCCGGTGCGGGCTTGTTCTCGCTGCCCCTGGCGGAAGCTGTGGGTCAGCACGGACGAGTGTTCAGCATCGAAGGTGCGCCAGGAACTCATGCGGATGCGAAAAAGAACCTGGCCGAGGTGCGTCAGGTGACGGTGACCCGTGGACGCGTGGAACGGCTGATGCGCCAGCTGGCTCGCGAAGCAGATCTGGGTGCGGTTGTTCTCGATCCTCCGCGCACCGGTTTGGACAAACAGTCCGCCGCGGAACTGGCAGCAAGCGGTGTTCCACGCATTTGTTACGTCTCCTGCGACCCGGCTGCTTTTGCCCGTGATACGGCTCGTTTGATGGCACGTGGCTACGAATTAGATCACATGGAGATTCACGATTTATACCCGCATACTCACCATATGGAATCGATAGGCCTGTTTGTGCGCCGCTAAACGATGGTTTGCGTCCGCTGGAACACGAATTTGCGGGTAACTTTCTGCGGATCCGGCATTTTCTTTCAGGAACGGATAGACTGTTTTTAGCACTGCAGCGATACAAGCATGACTAACTCAGTTAGGAACGCCTAACTGGAATTATGTTTACGTATGCATAAAGAATGAGTGTCTGGCGAGAGGAGTCCCAATGAGTAAAGTGGACAGTTTCGGTGCCAAAGGCGTACTTGACGTCAAGGGAACCGAATACGAAATTTACCGACTGAACAAGGTCGAAGGCTCAGACAGCCTTCCCTACAGCTTGAAGGTTCTTCTGGAGAACCTGCTTCGCACCGAAGATGGCGCGAACATCACCGCAGATCACGTCAAGGCCCTGGGCCAGTGGGATGCATCGGCTCAGCCGAATACCGAAATCCAGTTCACCCCGGCGCGCGTCCTGATGCAGGACTTCACCGGTGTGCCTTGCATCGTTGACCTTGCCACGATGCGTGAAGCCGTACAGGAACTCGGCGGCGATCCTACCCGCGTGAACCCGCTGGCACCTGCCGAAATGGTCATCGACCACTCCGTGCAGATCGACACCTTCGGTTTCGCCGGCGCCGTCGAGCGCAACATGGAAATCGAATACCAGCGCAATGGCGAGCGTTACCAGTTCCTGCGTTGGGGCCAGACCGCATTTGACGACTTCAAGGTCGTCCCACCGGGCACCGGTATCGTGCACCAGGTCAACATCGAGTTCCTGGCTCGCACCGTGATGACCCGTGAGGTCAACGGCGTGCTTCGTGCCTACCCGGACACCTGCGTCGGCACCGACTCGCACACCACCATGGTCAATGGCATGGGCGTGCTGGGCTGGGGCGTTGGCGGCATCGAGGCCGAGGCAGCAATGCTCGGCCAGCCAGTGTCCATGCTGATCCCTCGCGTTGTCGGCTTCAAGCTCGCTGGCTCGATCCCAGCCGGCGCAACCGCAACCGACGTGGTGCTGACCATCACCGAAATGCTGCGTAAGCACGGCGTGGTTGGCAAGTTCGTTGAGTTCTACGGCGAAGGCGTGGCAGCAGTGCCGCTGGCTAACCGTGCAACCATCGGCAACATGTCCCCAGAGTTCGGCTCGACCGCCGCAATGTTCCCAATCGACGACGTCACCTTGGACTACCTGCGCCTGACCGGCCGCAGCCAGGAGAACGTGGACCTGGTCGAGGCATACGCCAAGGAACAGGGCATGTGGCACGATCCAAACCGCGAGATTCGCTTCAGCGAATACCTCGAGTTGGATCTGTCCACCGTCGTACCATCGATCGCCGGCCCGAAGCGTCCGCAGGACCGCATCGAGCTATCGGGCTCGAAGGAACAGTTCCGCAAGGACATCCACAACTACGTATCGAACGCCGAAGACACCCAGGGTGTTGGCCGTCCATCGACCGCAGTTGAGGTCACCAAGGAAGATGGCGAGAAGTTCACCATCGACCACGGTCTGGTTTCGATCGCTTCGATCACTTCGTGCACCAACACCTCGAACCCTTCGGTCATGCTTGCTGCAGCGGTACTTGCACGCAACGCCGCCGAAAAGGGCCTTGCCTCCAAGCCATGGGTCAAGACCTCGGTCGCCCCAGGCTCGAAGGTCGTCACCGAGTACTACGAGAAGTCCGGCCTCATGCCATACCTGGAGAAGCTCGGCTTCTTCGTCGTAGGCTACGGTTGCGCAACTTGTATCGGTAACTCCGGTCCACTGGATGCAGAGATCTCCGAGGCCATCAACGCCAATGACCTCGCAGCCACCGCGGTGCTCTCGGGTAACCGAAACTTCGAAGGCCGCATCAACCCAGACGTGAAGATGAACTACCTGGCTTCCCCGCCACTGGTCATCGCTTACGCACTGGCCGGCACCATGGACTTCGACTTCGAAACCGATTCCCTGGGCAAGGACAACGAGGGCAACGACGTCTTCCTGAAGGACATCTGGCCATCGCCTGTCGAGGTCCAGGAAATCATCGATTCCTCGATCGACGAAGGCATGTTCGCCAAGGGCTACGAAGGTGTCTTCGAGGGCGACGACCGCTGGAAGGCGCTCGACACCCCTGAGGGTGCGATCTTCGAGTGGGACGAGAAGTCGACCTACGCACGCAAGGCTCCGTACTTCGATGGCATGACCGCCGAACCACAGCCGGTCTCCGACATCGACGGCGCTCGCGTGCTGCTGAAGCTGGGCGACTCGGTCACCACCGACCACATCTCGCCTGCAGGTTCATTCAAGTCGGAAACCCCGGCCGGACAGTACCTGATCGCCAACGGTGTGGATCGCAAGGACTTCAACTCCTACGGCTCACGCCGTGGCAACCACGAAGTCATGATCCGCGGTACCTTCGCGAACATCCGCATCAAGAACGAGCTGCTGGACGGCGTTGAGGGTGGCTTCACCCGCGACTTCACCCAGGACGGCGCTCCGCAGTCGTACGTATACGACGCAGCGGAGAACTACAAGAGCGCCGGCACCCCGCTGGTCGTGCTTGGTGGCAAGGAATACGGTTCGGGCTCCTCGCGTGACTGGGCTGCCAAGGGCACCGCGCTGCTGGGTGTCAAGGCCGTCATCACCGAGTCCTTCGAGCGTATCCACCGCTCGAACCTGATCGGCATGGGCGTTCTGCCACTGCAGTTCCCACAGGGCGAGTCCGCTGAGTCGCTGGGTCTGACCGGTACCGAGAGCTTCTCGATCTCCGGCGTGACCGAGCTGAACAACGGCACCACCCCGAAGACCCTGAAGGTGACCGCTACCGCCGAAGACGGCAAGGTCACCGAGTTCGACGCCGACCTGCGCATCGATACCCCGGGCGAGGCAGACTACTACCGCAACGGTGGCATTCTGCAGTACGTCCTGCGCCAGATCGCCGCTTCCAACTAAGGTTTCTACCTGAAGTCGGTTCCGGTTCCTGGAACAACCCGAAGGCCCCAAAGCAAACGCTTTGGGGCCTTCGGGCATTTAATGCCCTCCGGCAAGGAACTAAGCTGAACCTATGAGCGCTAACTGGCATCGCGGACTGCTCACCGGCCCGCAGGCGGCATTGGTGGAGCAGTGGCTGCACTGTCCGCTGCTGGTTGAAGATCTTTCGTGGGGCCTGACGGACACGCGCGTGTTGCGTCTTCGTTCGCTCGGACGGGACTACATCCTCAAGACGGCCGGATCGGCGAATCTTCATCTCGGCCGAGAATTCAAGGCCCACGCAAGTTACACCGCCCCGTTGCTGGAACACGGGCTGACTGCCGCGATGCGTCATGAAGACCGGGCGCAGCGTCTGCTGCTCCTGGATTATTTACCCGGTGTCTTATGCGAGCAGACTCCCAGCGCCAATAATCCGGATATACACGAACAGGCCGGTCGGGCGTTGCGCCTGCTGCACGGGCAATACGCCAAAATGGATGACGGATACGAAAAGAATTTCATAACCAGCGGATTGAGCTGGCTGGAGGCAGAGCACCGGATTGATCCGCCCTCCTTAGCCGCCGCCCGTCGGATCTTCACAGGCTATCGCCCTGCGCCCATCGTCGTTGTGCCCACACACGGTGACTGGCAACCACGGAACTGGGTGGTCGAACAAGGGAAACTGCGGGTCATCGACTTTGGCCGCTTCGCCTTGCGGCCCGCTCAGAGCGATTTGGCCAGGCTCTCGGCCCAGCAGTGGCGCGAGCATCCTGAATTAGCGACAGCGTTCTTTCACGGCTACGGGACGGACCCGCGAGAGCCGCGTAGCTGGCCTATCACGCAACTGCGCGAGGCGATCGGCACCGCAGTTTGGGCCTTTCAGGTCGGCGACACGGCCTTTGAAACCCAGGGGCACCGTATGCTGCGCGACGCGTTGGAACTATTCTGAAAATACCGGCGGTGGCCCCAGCCATTCGGGCTACCGCTAACAGTAGCCAAGGTCATTGCGGGTAAATTCGCACCTCACCGAAAGGTGACGGATAATGTAAATAGTCCTGCGAAAGCTACACTAAGAGTTTCGGATGGATCGACCGGTCCGTAGCGGGCGAACAAGCAAAAGGGGATGACAGTGTCTTTGTTGGAGACCATCAACAAGCCTAGCGATCTGCGGGCGCTTACCCTGGAACAGTTAGAGGACCTCGCGGGGGAAATTCGCGCATTCCTCATTGCCAACGTGGCCCGTACCGGTGGCCATCTCGGACCGAACCTCGGCGTGGTCGAACTGACCTTGGGCATCCACCGGGTCTTCGACTCTCCCACCGACTCGATCGTCTTCGATACCGGTCACCAGTCCTACGTGCATAAGCTCGTCACCGGTCGCCAAAACTTCACCACCCTGCGTCAGCAAGGTGGACTTGCCGGTTATCCGGACCGCGCAGAGTCCGAGCACGACATCGTCGAGTCTTCCCATGCCTCCTCCTCGCTCTCTTGGGTCGATGGCATCTCGCGGGCCAACAAGCTGCGCAATAACACCGAGCGCTACGCGATTGCGCTGGTCGGGGACGGCGCGCTGACCGGTGGCATGGCCTGGGAAGCGGTCAACAATATCGCCGCCGACAAGGACCGCAAGGCGATCATCGTGGTCAACGACAATGGACGCTCTTATGCGCCGACCATCGGTGGACTCGCCAACCAGCTCTCGGGCCTGCGCCAGCAGCTGGATAAGTTCCGTACCCACCCGTACTACGAAGATGCCATGAGCAAGCTCAAGGGCAGGCTCAAAGACTCGGGGGCCGTAGGAAACTTTGCCTACAAGTCCCTGCACGCCACCAAGAAGGGCATCAAGGACTGGTGGGCTCCGCAGGGCTTATTCGAGGATCTGGGACTGAAATACATCGGTCCCATCGATGGGCACAACCAGGGCGCCGTAGAAGAAGCATTGCTCCAGGCCAAGCAGTTCGGCGGCCCGGTGCTGGTGCATGCGATGACCGAAAAGGGCCACGGCTATGCGCCGGCCATTGCCGACGTGGCGGATCAGTTCCACGCCGTGGGCGTGATCGACCCGGAGACCGGCACCCCGGTCTCCAGCGGGGGAGCGCAGAGCTGGACCAGTGTCTTCGGCGATGAAATCGCCGTAGTGGCGGATGAACGCGATGATATCGTCGCGATCACCGGGGCCATGCTGCAGCCGGTAGGCCTGAAGAAGATGGCCGACAAGTACCCCGAGCGCGTCATCGACGTGGGAATCGCCGAACAACATGCCATGACGGCGGCAGCGGGACTGGCATTTGGCGGCCTGCACCCGGTAGTTTGCGTCTACGCGACCTTCCTGAACCGGGCCTTCGACCAGCTGCTGATGGACGTGGCGCTGCACAAGGCCGGGGTCACCATCGTGCTGGACCGGGCCGGTGTCACCGGACCCGACGGTCCAAGCCACCACGGCATGTGGGATATGGCGCTGACCCAGATCATTCCGAATCTGCACCTGGCCGCCCCGCGCGATGCCTCGCGGCTGCGCGAAGAACTGCGCGAAGCGCTGGCCATCGACGACGCGCCGAGCGTCGTGCGTTTCTCCAAGGGCTCGGTGGGCGAGGAAGTCGAGGCGATCGACCGCTTGCCAGATGGGGTGGACGTGCTGGCCCGACTCGGTGACCGGGCGGCCCCGGATGTGTTGATCGTCTCGGTAGGCGCGATGAGCGAGCTCTCCCTGGACGTCGCACACCGGCTGAACAGCCAAGGTATTTCGGTCTCCGTCGTCGACCCGCGCTGGGTGCTGCCGGTACCGGCATCGGTGGTTTCACTGGCCGCCCGCCACCGCATCGTGGTCTGCATCGAAGATGGCGTGCGCGCCGGGGGCGTCGGTTCCCGGCTGCGCACCGAAATGCGCGCGGCAGGGGTCGACACGGCCTTGAACGAGGTTGGCCTGCCCACCGAGTTCCTGGCTCACGGCAGCCGCGCCCAGGTGCTCGAACGCGTGGGGTTGACCGCCAAGCAGGTAGCCCGCGACACGCTGGCCCAGGTGCTCGGCACGAAGGTGCCCTTCGCCCGGCCGCTGCCTGGCCAGGATCTTCCCACCGGGCAGATTCCCAAGCTGTGAGCGGACCGATGCCATTCCCAACCGGGTTAACGCGGAACCCGGAATCGGTGGAATTCGGCTCGCTGATTGTCAGTCGCGCCTGGAAATACGACGGCAGCGCCCACTGGGTGGTCCCCGGTTTTTACCTGGGCTCCGATGAACACGGCCATTGGCTGCACCAGCCGGCCGGTTCCTTGGTCGCCAGACCCGGAACCGCGCATCTGGCGGCTACCGACGCGCTGTGCCTGATCCCGCACCGGGGTTACTGGGTAGCGACCCTGTATTCAGATGCGTCCGATGACTTTGATGTCTACATCGATCTGGCTACCTCCATCGGCTGGCAGCCACTGCGCCGCGGCGGGTGGGAAGTGAATTCCGTGGACATGGACCTCGACGTCATCCGATCGCGCACCCGCGGCACGTTCCTGGACGACGAAGACGAATTCGCGGAGCATGCGCTCAGCATGAAATATCCCGAGGAACTGCAGCGCCAGATGCGCGAAATCAGTGCCACGCTAATGCACGACGTCGCCGAGAACCTGCCGCCCTTCACCCACGCACACCGACAGATCTGGCTGGCCAAGGTCGCGGAACTCCCGCACTGAACCCAGCACCCAAACCTACCTAGAGGAAAAACGATGGCGATCATCCGCACCTACCGTCTTGACGAGAAGAACGAACTGCAGTTCCGCGAAGCCTGGTACCAGCAGTTTGAGGACGAGGAACTCGGACAGTTCGTGATCAACCACGGCACCGTCGGCCACATGTCAAAGACCAACGAGGTCCAAGATGTGAAGGCCGAACGCGCCGACGAACTCTTCGCCGGATTCCTGGCCACCTGCGCGGAGGACGGTTTCTCGGAGATCCCTACCGAGGAACAGAGCTGGGTAATCGTGCAGTACGCGCTGAAGACGGTGGAAGGCACCGAACGCGACCGCTACATGGAGAAGAAGGCGACCGAAGCACTGACCGGACACCTCGCCTGGCGGGGACTTGGCACCGTGGAATCCAGCGACTTCGCGCCGCGCAAGTTGAATATCCGGGTACTCTCACCGGCACCAAAGCTTGCCGTCGCGGCGGTCAAGGTGTGCATCCGTGACGCGAAGCTGGACTTCACCAAGATGAGCGTGGGCATCGCGCCCTATGACAACGTGGAGGCCGTCAAGATGGCTCACCCGATGCCGGCGAAACCATTCTCACTGAGCTAAAAGCGACGGGGCGGCACGCTGACCCGCGGTAGCTGCGCCCGCGAAAGCGATGGTGAAGCCAGACTTCTGCGCCATCGCCCCAGAGGGCCGGCCGCCACCCGATGGCGGCCGCACTAAGCACAAAGGACAAAGGACAAATGATTCCACAAGAGGATCGGGACGAATCCCCCGGAGCCACGCGCAAAACATCACAGATCGGGGCCACCCGAACACCACTTCACTTAGTGTTCCAAGCCTGCCTCGGTGTGATTGTTGGTATTGGCATTACCTCGCTGCTCGGCGAGGTTCCCGGTGCCCAGCTGGCCCTGGGCGGCGTCTTCGTGGTGCTTGCCGCGTGGATCGTTGAGCAAGGTTTCCGGCTGCCGGCCCCGACCACTAAGCCCGGATCGCGGATCCGTCTGGTCTTGCGCCTGGTTTCGCTGATCGGCTTCACAATCGCCGTCAGCCCGCTGCTGGCTCTGATCGAAGCATGAGCGCAGGCAGCTAGCCCCAACAGCAGGTTTTAGCATGCAGCGCAAAGCGCAAGAGCCGGCCGGAACAATCCCGCAAGGGAAAAGTTCCGGCCGGCTCTTTTGGCTTGCCGTGACGCTTAGTCGGTGCCGGAGTCGAACGCTGCGGACTCGATGGCGCGGTCCTGCGCCCGTCCGGAATCATCCACAGGCGAAGCGTCAACGATATCGTTGGCGCCGCCGTTCTCCAACGAGCCAACGAGCTTTGCGGTGGATCCGCCGACAAGGCCCATGCCAGCGTACTGTTCCAGGCGACCGCGCGAATCGGCGATGTCCAGGTTGCGCATGGTCAGCTGGCCGATGCGATCCAGTGGGCCGAAGGCTGCGTCGCCTACGCGCTCCATGGACAGCTTATCCGGGTGGTAGCTCAGGTTCTCGCCTTCGGTGTTCAAGATGGTGTAGTCGTCGCCGCGGCGCAGACGTACCGTCACGGTACCGGAGATGGCCGAGCCGACCCAACGCTGCAGCGCCTCGCGCAGCATCAGCGCCTGCGGGTCCAACCAGCGGCCTTCGTACATCAGGCGGCCCAGGCGGCGGCCTTCGTTGTGGTAGCTGGCCACGGTGTCTTCGTTGTGGATGGCGTTGACCAGGCGCTCGTAGGCGATGTGCAGCAGCGCCATGGCCGGAGCCTCGTAGATGCCGCGCGACTTCGCCTCGATGATGCGGTTTTCGATCTGGTCGCTCATGCCCAGTCCGTGACGTCCACCGATGATGTTTGCCTCGTTGACCAGGGCCACCGGATCGGTGTACTCCTTGCCATTGATGGCAACCGGACGGCCGGCGGAGAAGGTGACCGAAACATCCTCGGCCTTGACCTCTACGGATTCGTCCCAGTACTTCACGCCCATGATCGGCTCGACGGCCTCGAGGGAGGTGTCCAGCAGTTCCAGGGTCTTCGCCTCGTGGGTTGCACCCCAGATGTTGGCGTCGGTCGAGTAGGCCTTTTCGGCCGAGTCGCGGTAAGGGAAACCGTGCTCCTGCAGCCATTCGCTCATCTCCGAGCGTCCGCCGAGCTGAGCGACGAATGCCGGGTCAAGCCACGGCTTGTAGATGCGCAGCTTCGGGTTGGCCATCAGGCCGTAGCGGTAGAAGCGCTCGATGTCGTTGCCCTTGTAGGTCGAACCATCGCCCCACACGTCAACGCCGTCTTCGCGCATGGCGCGCACGAGCAGGGTGCCGGTGACCGCACGGCCCAGCGGGGTGGTGTTGAAGTAGGCTTTTCCGCCCGAGCGAATGTGGAAGGCACCGCAGGAAAGCGCGGCGAGGCCTTCTTCGACCAGAGCTGGCTTGCAATCGACCAGGCGAGAGGCTTCGGCGCCGTATTCCAGGGCGCGGTCCGGAACTGCATCGATATCCGGCTCGTCGTACTGGCCGAGATCGCCGGTGTAGGTGTACGGGATGGCGCCCTTGTCGCGCATCCAGGCAACTGCGACCGAAGTATCAAGGCCGCCGGAGAACGCGATACCTACGCGTTCGCCTACAGGGAGAGAGGTGAGGACTTTAGACATGTTTCCATCCTAATGGATAAATATGCAACACAGTGAATTGAGGCGTGAAATGTTCCGCACACCGTCCTACCCGATAGCCTATGGGTAAGTAGCCGTTGCGTGAAGCGGCCCCATGAAAACAATCAAAGAGGTGCTTATGGAATTTCGTCAGCTTGGCCACAGCGGCCTGAGTGTTTCCGTCGTCGGACTCGGTTGCAACAACTTGGGGCGCCCCGGAACCGCCACGGAATCCCAAGAGGGAACCGATGCGGTGATCCACGCCGCCCTCGACGCAGGAATCACCCTCTTCGACGTGGCCGACACCTATGGGCGCGAACCCGGATTGTCCGAAGAACGCCTGGGCAAGGCGTTGGGCACCGCCCGCAAGGACGTGGTCCTAGCGACAAAATTCGGCATGGATATGAAAGGCGTCAACGGGCGAGACTTTGCGGCTCGCGGCTCGCGGCGTTATATCGTCAACGCCGTGGAAGCCTCGCTGCGCCGGCTTGGCACCGACCATATCGACCTGTATCAATTCCACACCCCGGATGCGAAGACCCCGATCGAGGAAACCTTGCGTGCCCTGGATGACCTGGTCACCAGCGGCAAGGTGCGCTACCTCGGCCATTCCAATCGGTCCGGCTGGCAGATCGCCCAGGCAGAATATGTGGCCCGCGAGCTGGGAACGGAGCGATTCATCTCGGCGCAGAACCACTACAATCTGATCGACCGCCGGGCTGAACTGGAAGTGCTGCCCGCAGCCAAGGAGTTCGGGCTCGGAGTCCTTCCCTACTTCCCGCTGGCCAATGGATTGCTCACCGGAAAGTACGCCAAGGGCTCGGCGCCCCAGGGCAGCCGGTTGACCCATGCCCGCCAGCAGCTACTGGAAACCAGCGATTTCGAACAGCTGGAGAAGTTCTCCGCCTTTGCCGCCTACCGCGATCTGGCACCGGCCGAGCTGGCCTTCTGCTGGCTGGCTGCACAAGAGCCGGTGGCATCGGTGATCGCCGGTTCCACGCGTCCGGAGCAGGTCAAGGCCAACGCACACGCGATCCGGTGGGTGCCTACCACGGAGGAAAGCGCTGAAATCAACGCGATCTTCCCTAGCCCGCAAAAGGTTGCCCTGTTTTAGTGGAACACCGCCAAAGACGCGGAGCTAGGGTGCGCCGACCCAAGAAGGGATCGGCGCACCTTTGCTCCGTGAACTGTCAGCTGCCCGTGGTTCAGGAATCTTGCGGCGGGAAGACGAGGATATTCTCGCCCTCGATGGCCGCCGCGTAGCGAACTAGCGGACGCGGGGCCGGCCCACCGAGCACGGTACCGTCCTGGTAGGCATAGCGCGACCCGTGGCAGGGGCAATAGAAGTTCGCCTCATCGGTGTCCGTGCCGACCGCGCAACCTTGGTGGGTGCAGATATTCGAGTATGCCAGCACCGTGCTCGCGTCGGCGCGATAGAGCAAGACTCCTAGGTCCTTGCCGCTTGCTGGACCGCGCACGATCACTTCGGCCTTGCCGTTCTCGGGCAATTCTGCCGTGCCGAGCACAATTTGCCCTTCCCCGGTGGGGCTGGGCGCCTCGCTCGCCGAGATAGCGGGCTCGGAGGAGGATCCGCCGCTGCAGGCGGTGAGCGCAACGATGGTTCCTGCGGCACCGGCCGCCCCGAGCAAGTTGCGGCGCGTTGGTGGGATAGATCCATTCATAGGCCAATTGTTGCAGACGATGGACCGGCTGGCACTAGCCCAAGGGCATTTATTCGCCCGCCGCTCTTCGCTAGGCCTGGCCCAGATACACCACGATCTGCTCATCTTCGATGGTGCAGGCATAGCGAGGCAGGGCGGCAATGGCCGGACCGGCGGACACCGCACCGTCGGCGGGTTGGAAACGCGAGCCGTGGCAGGCGCAGTAGAAGTCATCTTTGGAAGATTTCGTAGTCACCGCACATCCTTGATGAGTGCAGATATTCGAGTAGGCATGCACGGTCTTCGCATCCTGGCGGAAAAGCAAGACGCCTATTTCTTCACCGGTAGCCGGGTCCTTCGCCACGACCTGAGCGCGGGATTTCTCGGGAAGGTCCGCCAATGGCAAGACGTTCTGCGCTTCGCCGGCTGGTTCGGGCACTTGCTCGGGCGTCGGATTCGGGGCGGCAGATTCTCCGTTGCCGCAGGCGGCGAGCAGGGCGCTGGATCCTAGCAGCGCGGAGGCGCACATCACCGTGCGGCGGGCTGGGCGTGCAAATTCGGTCATACCGGGATTCTCTCAGATGAACCTGTGCCATAGCTAAGCCGAAGATTTCTCTCGTCTCTAGTCAGCGCCGATTGCGTCCGGCAAGGACAACGCCCCGTGTTGCCAATGACTCCTTGGGGGAGTCAGCAACACGGGGCGTGAACTGCCGGAGTGCTAGGAATTGAATTTCTTCCCGTTCACCCGCTCGGAGGCTCCGACCTGATCCAGATACGGGGTGATCCCGCCCAGATGCATCGGCCAACCCGCACCGGTGATCATGCACAGATCAACGTCGGCGGCCTCGGCGACCACGCCTTCGGAAAGCAGCAGGCCGATTTCTTCAGCCAGCGCATCCTGCACCCGGGTGAGGATCTGATCCTTGGTCGACGGCTTGCCGCCGAAGCTCAGCAGCGCCTGGGCCGCGGGGTCCAGCATCGGCTGGCCGTTGCCGTCCTTGGCCCATAAGGTGGCGATCTTCGCGTCGACCAGTTTGCCCAGGTTCTCGGACACCGCGAATCGATCCCCGAAGGACGCGTTGAGCGATTCGTTGACGTGCTGCGCGACGGGCAGGCCAACCATGGACAGAAGCGTGAACGGCGTCATCGGCAGGCCCATGGGAGCCAGCGCGGTATCCGCGGTCTGCGCGTCGGTGCCTTCGTCGAACGCGGCCTGGACCTCGCTCATCAGCCGCAAGAGCACGCGGTTCACCACAAATGCCGTGGCGTCCTTGGTGCGCACCGTCGTCTTGCGCAGGTTCTTGCCCAGGGCGAAGGCGGTGGCTACGGTGGTTTCATTCGTCCACTGCGTCGCCGCGATTTCCAGCAACGGCATCACCGCTACCGGGTTGAAGAAGTGGAAACCGACAAGGCGTTCGGGATGCAATAGGTCCCGTCCCATCTCGGTGACCGAGAGCGAGGAGGTGTTCGTGGCCAGGATGCATTCGGGGGAGACTACCGCTTCCACCTCGGCGAAGACCTGCTTCTTGACAGTGAGTTCCTCGAAGACCGCCTCGATGACGAAGTCTGCATCGGCGAACACCTCCTTGGTGACCGAACCGGAGACCAAGGCCTTGGCGCGGTTGACCGCGTCCTGGCTCATCCGTCCCTTGGCGTGCAACTTGTCGATCTCACCGTGAATGTAGGCCAAGCCCTTGTCGATGCGTGACTGATCCAGATCGGTGATGATCACCGGAACGTTCAACTTACGCACGAAGAGCAATGCCAGCTGGCTGGCCATGAGGCCCGCACCGACCACGCCGACCTTGGTAACCGGTCGGGCGAGCTTGGCATCGGGTGCTCCGGCCGGGCGCTTGCCGCGCTTTTGCACCAGCTCGAGGAAGGCATACACGGTGTTTTTGAACTGGTTGGTGGCCATCAGCTCGGTGAGTGCCTGGATTTCCAGTTCGGCCGATTCCTTTTGGGTGAGCTTCAAACCCTGGCGGAAGACTTCGAGCACCTTGTAGGGCGCGGGGGCGGCCCCGGAAAGCTTCGCGTCGACAAACTGTTCGGCCTTGTCTGCCGCCTGCAGCCAGCGTCGGGCTACCTCTGGATCGCTGGGGTCTACCGAATTCTCTCGTTTGACCTCGATGTCGCCGCTGAGCACTCCGTCTGCGAACGCGACCGAGCGCTCGATGAAGTCGGCGGGCTCGAATAATGCATCGGCCACACCGAGTTTGTAGGCCGCCGGGCCGGAGAGCGTGCGGTTGTTGTTCAGCGGGTTCTCCACCATGACCTTCAACGCGTTTTCTGGTCCGATGAGCCGCGGCAGTCGGTAGACGCCGGCCCATCCAGGGATCAGGCCCAGGAAGGCTTCGGGCAGCCCCAGCGCTCCGGCTGCGGTGCTCACCGTGCGGTAGGTGCAGGCCAGCGCGATTTCCAGGCCGCCACCTAGGGCAAGCCCGTTGGTGAACGCAAAGGTCGGCACGCCTAGATCTGCGAGCAATGCGTAGGCTCGGTGTCCGAGGGTCGCCATCGCGGTCGCCTGCTCCGGTGCGGAGAGCCGGGTGACCGCCGAGAGGTCGGCGCCGGCGATGAGGAAGTAGGGTTTGCCGGTGATGGCCAGTCCGTGGATTTCCCCGGACTTGGCGCGGGCCGCCTGCTTTTCGAGCGCGGCGTGCAGCTCCAGCAGGCCGTTGGGGCCCAGCGTGGTGGGTTTCTTATGGTCCAACCCGTTGTCCAGGGTGAGCAGTACCAGGGTTTTGCCGCTCGGTAGGGCTACATCCTTGGTGAACGAGTGGGTGATCGTTTCATCGTGCATGAGTTCGGCTACGGCCGAAAAGTCCTGAGTCATTTCTTGCTCCCTAAGCCTTTGCGCCAAATTCTGGGTGGTTTGGATTCTCCCAAATCACCGTGCCACCCATGCCGAGGCCGATGCACATGGTGGTAATTCCGTAACGCACCGTGTGGTCCTCTTCGAACTGGCGGGCCAACTGAGTCATCAGGCGCACGCCCGAGGAAGCCAGCGGATGGCCAACGGCGATCGCCCCGCCGTAGCGGTTCACCCGCTCATCGTCTTGTGCGATGTCGTAGAAGTCGAGGAAGGAGAGCACCTGCACGGCGAAGGCCTCGTTGATTTCGAACAGTCCGATATCGGTGATGCCCAAGCCGGCCTTGGCCAGCGCCTTTTCGGTGGCCGGAACGGGGCCGTATCCCATGACATCGGGCTCCACCCCGGCGAAGGCGAAGGAAACCATGCGCATCTTCGGGGTCAGTCCCAGCTCACGCACCGCCGCGCCGCTGGCGAGCATAGCCGCGGTGGCGCCGTCGTTCAGTCCCGCCGCGTTGCCGGCGGTCACCCGGCCGTGGGCACGGAATGGGGTGCGCAGTTCGGCTAGCGATTCCAAGCTGGTGCCCGGCCGCGGTGGTTCATCAACGGTGTTGACCGCCCAGCCTTCGCCCGGCCGCTTCGCGGAGACCGCCACGAGATCCGGCTGGATCTGGTTGTTCTCATAGGCGCGAGCCAGTTTGTTTTGCGAGGCTACCGCGTAGCTGTCGGCGCGTTCCTTGGTGATTTCCGGAAAGCGGTCGTGCAGGTTCTCCGCGGTGTTGCCCATGTTCAGGGCCTGCGGATCGACGATCTTCTCGGAGAGGAAGCGCGGGTTCGGATCCGCGCCCTCACCCATGGGGTGGTTTCCCATATGTTCGACGCCGCCGGCGATGGCCACGTCGTAGGAGCCGAAGGCGATGCCGCCGGCCAGCGAGGTCACCGCCGTCATGGCGCCCGCGCACATCCGGTCGATGGCGAATCCGGGCACCGACTTGGGGATCCCGGAGAGCAGGCCCACGGTGCGCCCGATGGTCAGTCCCTGGTCGCCGGTCTGGGTGGTGGCCGCCATGGCGATCTCATCGATCTTCTCGGCGGGAATTTCCGGGTTGCGGCGAAGGAGGCCACGGACCGCCTTGACCGCGAGGTCATCGGCGCGGGTGCCGTGGTAGATTCCCTTCTCGCCTGCCTTGCCGAAGGGGGTGCGTACCCCGTCGATGAAGACGACATCGCGGTCGTCGAGCGAGGTGTGCGCGTTTCCGGGCACGGTCGAGGTGTTGACACTCACCGTCGGGCTCCTTGGGGTAGTTTCAGGCTGCCCCGAGAACCGGGGCAGTGGCCAGCATCACTGTGACCTAAACCATACGTTACTCATGAGTAACTTGAAGTGCAAGTGCTGGTTCCACCCTCCGGGGCCCGCTAGTGCTATTTTGCGCTAGCCGCGCAGCGCCTGGGCGAGTTTTGCGCTGAGCAGATCGCGTTGCCAGGGGCGCGCACCGAGTTCTTCCAACGCGGCATCGATCGATCCGGCGCTGTATATGGCCGGGGGATTCCAGCACAGCGCACGCAAGAACTTCGGGGTCAGAAGATTTTCTCCCGGAATGTTCCATTCTTCGCTGACTTCCGAAAGCACTTCTCGAGCAGCCGTCAGCCGGATCGCGGCCTGCGGGTTCTTCTCGCCCCACAGGCGCGCATTCGGCAGTTCCGAACCGCCGGACCGCAGGTCTGGGAGGTCCGTGGAATTTCGCCCACGCTGCATCGCATCCAGCCAGCGCGGGGCGTCGCGCTTGGCGCTGCGTCCGTGGAAGCCGGAAATCTGCAGCAATGCGGGGACGCTGTTCGGCCGGTGGTCGACGGCTGCCATAATCGCAGAGTCTGGCAGCAAGCGGCCCGGAGCCACATCACGGGATTGGGCCAGGGTCTCGCGGGACTGCCACAGCTCACGAGCCACCGCGAGATTGCGCCGGTTTTTGATCTTATGGATTCCGGAGAGCTTGCGCCAAGCTTCCGGTGGGGCCACCGGGTCCGGCAGCTGGCGGACGTACTCGAATTCCTGGGCGGCGAATTCCATTTTGCCCTGCTCCTCAAGCAGCTCGGAAATCTTTTCGCGCAGTTCGAAGAGCACCTCGACGTCCAGCGCCGCGTAATTCAGCCAAGACTCCGGCAGCGGCCGGGTGGACCAGTCCACCGCCGAGTGCTCCTTGGCCAGCTGCAGTCCAAGCAGTTCGCCGACCATGGTACCCAGGGCCACGCGGGGGAAGCCGGCTAAGCGTCCGGCCAGTTCGGTGTCGAATAGACCGGTGGGGGAGAGGCCCGCGTCGTGCAGGCAGGGCAGATCTTGGGTGGCCGCGTGCAGGATCCACGGCAGTTCGTTCATGAGTTCCAGCAGCGGGTCCAGCGAGTCGAGGCTCTCCGGGTCGATCAGCCAGGTGCTTGCGCCTTCGCGGCGGATCTGGATGAGGAAGGCGCGTCGTCCATAGCGGAATCCGCTGGAGCGTTCGGTATCGACTGCCAGGTCCCCGGTGCCAGCGCGCAGTGCGCGCACCGCTCGATTCAGCGCCGCCGCGGTGTTGATGACTTCCGGAATGCCGTCTCTCGGGGCGGTCAGTGGGGTCAGGGTTGGCTGGTCTGCGGCTGGCTCTGAAGTAGTCATGGTCCTTCTATTCTAGGACCGATGGCGCGTAATTTTAGCTTAGGCGACGGTGCGGCAGCTGCTGCACGCCCTCGGGAAGCGGCGGCATGCCGGCAAAAGTGCACACCATATCGGCCCAAGCGCTCAGGTGCGCCCCGAGCTCCTCGCTCTGTTGCGGGGTCCAAGAAGCGCGCAGTTCGATGTCGATATGGTCTTGCTCGCCTTCCAAATTGCCAAAGGATTCTGAGATGACCCGCGTGGCGGTGCCACCGGCCGAATGGTGGGATGCCTGGCGTTCACGCAAGGCATCTTCAAGCCAGCTCCAGGCAACCGAGGCCAGCATCGAGTCCTGGCCCATTTCGTGATCCAGGCGTGCCCGGATGTAGCTCACGACGCGGAACTGGCCGCCCCATAATTCCTGGCCCGCAGGGTCGAAGAGCAACACGAAGCGTCCGGTCGCCAGCGGGGCTTCGGGCTGCAAAAATGGGGTGCGCGTGTACTCCTGGCCGTGTTCTCCGTGGCCGGGCCCAGAGCCTTCGAGCACATCACCGCTGAGCGCCAAGGCGAACGGTGCCAGCCGTGCTGGTGCGGGGATTTCGGTGATCTTCAATTCCTTGCGAACGGCGGCATGCGAAAGTTCGCCCAGGGCCTTGGAAAACGCCGGTGGGATAGCTGCAGTTGCACGATCGTTGGTCACAGGTCGAGTCTAAAACGCGCCGCACCGCGGTGGCGGTACGGCGCGCCGAGGCGGCTCAAGCGGCGCGGTAGGCAGCCAGCAACTCGCGAAGTTTTGCGGTGAATGCGCTGACATCTTCCTCGGTGGTGTCGAAGGAGCACATCCAACGCACATGGCCTGCTGAGCGGTCCCAATCGTAGAAGCGGAAGTGCTCACGCAGCTGATCGGAAACCTCGGTGGGCAACTGCGCGAAAACTCCGTTGGCCTGGGGCGGGTAAACCAGTTCTACGCCGTCGATCTCTTCGACGGCGGAAGCCAGCTTTGCAGCCATCGCATTTGAATGCCCGGCCAATTCGCGCCACAGCCCGGTCCCGTAGAGTTCGAGCAATTGCGCTGAGATGAAACGCATCTTGCTGCCAAGCTGCATGTTCATCTTGCGCAGGTACTTCAGATCTTGGGCCAACGCGGGATCAAGGGTCAAGATCCCTTCGCCAAGCAGCAACCCGTTCTTGGTGCCGCCGAGCGAGACGATGTCGACCCCGACGTCGGTGGTCAGCTCCCGCAACTCGACACCGAGCGCGGCAGCCGCGTTGCCTAGGCGTGAACCATCCAGGTGGACTTTCATGCCCAGTTTGTGGGCGTGCTCGGTGATGGCTCGAATTTCATCCGGGGTGTAGATCGTGCCTAATTCTGTGCCCTGGGTGATCGATACCGCCAGCGGCTGTGCCCGGTGCTCATCGCCCCAACCCCAGGCCTCCTGATCGATCAGTTCGGCGGTGAGCTTGCCATCGGCGGAGTCGACCTGCAACAGCTTAAAACCGCCGACGCGTTCCGGCGCGCCGTTCTCATCAACATTGATATGCGCGGTGCTCGCGCAGATCACCGCACCCCAGCGGGGCAGCAGGGACTGCAGGGCGGTGACATTTGCGCCGGTGCCGTTGAAGACCGGGAAGATCGCAGCCTGCGCACCGAACAGTTCTCCCGCCATCGCGTCCAGCGCGGCGGTGTATTCGTCATCTCCGTAGGCGCTCTGGTGCCCGCCATTGGCGCGGGTAATTGCCTGGAGGATGCGTGGGTGCACCCCGGAGTAGTTGTCGGAGGCGAATCCGCGCACCGCAGGGTCGTGGCTAAAAGTCATGAGATTTTTGGTCCTTCGTAATGGTACTGAGGAGGTGATGTGCCCAGTGGAAAACGCTACACCAGCTGCGCCAAATCGCGTTTAGGCCTGGGCCAGCGGTAGTCGCTGTCCGTTGTGCCCGAGCGCCGCGGCGTCCAGAAGCTGCACCGCTGCCTGGGCGACGGTGTCGACGGAGGTATGCCCTGTCGGAATCTCACCGACAGACTTGTCGCTCAGTGCCTTGACAACCCAACTCAGGGCGGCTGCCTGCGGGGCCTGCTTGCTGAATAGCCGGGCGATCGCATTGATCCAGTGCTCGGCGGCGGCCTTCACCGCACCGTAGTTCGCGTTCGACGGGGTCGGATTCGTCACCGCCTGGGCGCTGATGATGGCCAGCCGTCCGGCCTCCGAAGCCACCAGGTCATCAACGAAGGCGCGGGTGGTGTTGCGCAGCGTGGTCAACACGTTGGTGTGCAAGAAGTCCCAGTCGGAGTCTGTCTGCCCGGTGATCGACTTGCCGCCGCGCCAGCCGCCGACCAGATGCAGCAGCACATCGATCTGGCCGTGCTGTGCATGGACCTGCTCGGCCAAGTCGTTGACCGCTTGGCGGTCGGCCAGGTCGCATTCGTAGCGTGCGGTGGCGAATCCAAGGCGTTCGTCCAGGCGTGCGGCGTTGCTGCCGACCACCAGCACTCGCGCCCCGGCGTTGAGGAGTTGGCGTGCCGTTGCGACCCCGGCGGCCGAGGTGGCCCCGGCGATCAGCACCAGCTGATTTTTCTGTACTTTGCTCACGGTATCGATCCTAGATGCTGGTGGCGCCGGTCATGCCGCGGGTGGACTCGATCACCGCCGCCATTTTTTTGTTCAACGCCTCGTAGAACATCGACAGGGGGAACTCATCGTCCAGCACCTGATCGGTGATTTCGCGCAGTGGCGCGTTCAGCGGCAAGGCTTCGGGGCCCTTGGCCCACGCCGAGGCCGGGTTCGGGGTGACGGTGGCGGAGACCAGCTCATAGGCCGCCAGCCAATGGGCGAGCTTCGGGCGGTCAATGGACTTCCAGTACAGTTCGTCGATCGCATCCCCCAAGGCTGCAACCACCTCGGGTACCTGATCCCAGTCGATGCTCAACTTGGTGTCGGTCCAGTGCAGCACGTGGTGCTGGTGCATCCAGGCGAAGAGCAGCTGCCCGCCCAGTCCGTCGTAGTTGCGCACGCGGTTGCCCGTGATGGCGAAGCGGAAGATCCGGTCGAAAATGACCGCGTACTGCACCAGCTTCGCGGTCTGTGCTGCCTTCGGATCGCTTGCCGGGTCCGCGGCGATCTTCATGGATTCGCGGAAAGCCGTCAGGTCGCAGCGCAGCTCTTCGAGCGAGTAGAGGAAAAACGGCATGCGCTGCTTGATCATGAATGGGTCAAAGGGCAGGTCCCCGCGCATGTGCGTGCGATCGTGGATCAGATCCCACATGATGAAGGTTTCTTCGGTCAGCTGCTGGTCGGTGAGCAGCTGCGCCGCATCGGCGGGCAGCTGCAGGTTGGTGATCGCCGCAGCTTCCTTGAGCACCTTGCGGAAGCGGGCCGCCTCGCGGTCCTGGAAGATGGCGCCCCAGGTGAAGGAGGGGGTTTCGCGGATGGCGACCGATTCGGGGAAGAGCACCGCGGAATTGGTGTCGTAGCCGGCGGTGAAATCGATGAAACGCAGCGGCACGAACAGCGCGTTGGAGTAGCTGCCCGCCTCCAGCTGCGCGATGAAGTCAGGCCAGATGACCTGCACCAGCACGGCTTCGAGGTGCCGGTTGGTCGAGCCGTTCTGCGTGTACATCGGGAAGAGCACCAGGTGCAACAGCCCGTCTTCACGCTGGGTCTGCGGCTGGAATTCGAGCAGCGCATCCAGGAAGTCCGGTGCGCCGAAGCCGCTGGCTTCCCACTTTTTCAGATCTGCGATCAGCACCTGCAGGTACGTCGCGTCATGGGGGAAATGCGGCAGCAGGTCATCAATGGCCGCGACGATAGTGCCGATCAGTTCGCCGGCGCGTGGGCGCATCACGGCCTCGGCGAGGGAGCCGTCCTTGGACTGCAGGCTCTGGAATTCACTGGCTGACGCCTTCAGTGCCAGCCATGCCTCATGGGTGGTCAGCATCTGTGCGGTTGCCTGTGGGTTGTGGGAGATCTGGGTCATCGTGGGGCACCTCTGCAAGTTCTTTGGTCGTTTGCTTCGCTTAGCTATCACGCTACGCCCAAAGAACAGAATTAGTGTTGCTCAGTCATTCATGACTAAGTATCCCTAATGCTTGATGTGAGGTGCACCCCACGACGGTCAGAGCTCTTAGCCCTCCGTTTCGCGCAACGAAAGGCTCAACGAATTCATGCAGAAGCGCAGGTCCGTTGGCGTCTTAAAACCTTCCCCCTCAAACACGTGACCCATATGCGAATCGCAATTCGCGCACCGCACCTCAACGCGTTTCATGCCCATCGACTCGTCGGTAATGTAGCGCACCCGATCCTCGGCCAACGGTGCATAGAATGAGGGCCACCCGCAGCTGGCATCGAACTTCGTGCTGCTTGCGAACAGCTCCGCCCCGCAGGCGCGGCAGGCATACACGCCCTCGGTCGTGGTATCCCAGTACTCGCCCGTAAAGGGGCGTTCGGTTCCGGCCTGGCGCAAGACATGGAACTCCTGCGGGGAGAGGATCTGCTGCCAGTCGATTTCGGTCTTCTTCGATTCTTCGCTCATACTGATGCAAACGAATTGCGTCGCTAGATGATTCCCGAGAGCGCATTTGAGAGTATGGGGTCATGGCCCGGAACATTGTTGAAACCTTAGAACCGCGCAAAACGGTGCCCGCGACGCTGATCGGCGTGGGCCTAGGCGTTGCGGCCGGCTCGCTGCTGGCCGCGAGCGTTTCCGCGCTGGCCGGGTATTTTGCCCGGCGCGTGGTCACTCCCGAAGAACGCCGCACCGGCAACGCGGTGATCCGCGAGATCGTGACCGACGCGGAAGGCCAGCTCTGGCTGCACTTCCTCAAAGATGCGGACACCGCCGATCCTGGCGGGTGCACGCTGATCTCCGAGGCCGATACCTGTGCCGCCCGGCTCTCGGCGCCCCGCGCGGTGCCCGGCAAGCCGCGGCTGATCGCCCGCAAACTGGAGCATATCTACCGCGGGAGCCTGGACGGGGTGCGCCGCGGCTACCTCTCCGGCGCGATCTACGAACGTCCCGAAGACCTGGGCATCGCCGCGCAGGATATCGACCTGGAGCTGGCAGGCGGCCCGGGACCAGCCTGGCTGGTGCCGGGCACCAGCCACAAGAACCTGTGGGTGATCGGGGTGCACGGGCGCGGGGCCCGGCGCAACGAAACCATCCGCGCGCTGCCGGTGCTCACCGAGATCGGCGCCACGGTCCTGCTGATGAGCTACCGCAATGACGGGCTCGCCCCGAATGCGGCCGATGGCCGCTACGGGCTGGGGGATACCGAATGGCACGACGTGCAAACCGCCGTGCACTACGCCCGCGAGCACGGGGCCACGCAGATCGTCTTGCTCGGCTGGTCCATGGGCGGGGCGATCAGCCTGCAAACCGCGGACCGCTCCGAGCTAGCCCGGTACATCGATTCGCTGATGCTCGTCGGCCCGGTGATCAACTGGGTGGATGTGATCTCCCACCAGGCGCGGCTCAATAAGATCCCGCAGACGGTGGGGCTCTTCGCCGGCTGGCTGCTGACCAACCGGGCCGGACGCTGGGTCACCGGGCTCGCGGCCCCGGTGAACCTCAAGCGGCTGAATTGGGTGGAGCGGGCCAGCGAACTGAAGCACCCGACGCTGATCATGCACAGCCAGGACGACCAATTCGTCCCCTACGGACCTAGCCTGAAACTGGCTGCGCTGCGCCCGGACCTGGTCACCCTGCGGGTCTTCTCCGGGGCTGGGCATACCCGCGAGCCCAATAGCGACCCACAGGGATTTGCCGCCGCGATCCGCGATTTCCTCACCGAACGCCTGGCCGCTCAGCGCTGAGTGGAGATCGGCGCCAGCAGCGCGCCGAGGGCCTTCACCGCATCCTGCGGGCGCAGCTGCAGGCTGAAGCCGCGCCGCCCGCCGGAAATGAAGATGCTCTCGAAGCGCTGCGCACCGGCATCGAGCACGGTCGGCGAGCTCTGCCGCTGGCCGAAGGGGGAAATCCCGCCGAGCACATAGCCCGAACGGCGCTGCGCGGCCGCCTTATCGGCCAGCTGCGCCTTCTTCTTGCCCAGCGCCGCGCCCACCGCCTTCAGATCCAAGGCCGCATCCACCGCCACGATCGCCACCGCCAACTCCAAGCTGGCATTCGCGCCGGTGGAGACCATCAGCGTTTTGAACACCCGATCCCCGCCGACGCCCAGCGCCGCGGCGGCCTGCGCGCCATAGCCCTCGGCCGAATCGCCCGGGCTGTAGCTGTGCGCCACATAATCGATGCCCGCCGCGTCCAGCGCGAGCGTTGCCGGGGTGGAGGCACCCTTCGATTTCTTCGCCATTTTCCTGTTCTTTCGCTGGGCGCCGAGTCCCGCGCGGCTACGCGGCCAGCTGTTCGGAGACCTGGCGCTTAATCCGGGCGAGCATCGCGGTCATCCCGCGCATCCGCAACGGCGACAACGCCCGGGACAGGCCAAGCAGCGCCGGCATATCCTCGGGAACCGCCAGGATCTCGGCGGCCGGGCAGCCATCCAGGCCGGCGGCCAGCACCGAGGCGAACCCGCGGGTGGTCGGCGCCTCGGGCGGCGCGGAGAAGAACAGGTTCACCACCCGGTCGGCGTCGACCTCGACGATCAGGAACAGCGGCGACTGGCACTCCACCACCTGCTCGAATAGTTCCGGGTGCTCGGCCAAACGCGTGGGCAGCTCGGGCAGCTCGCGGGAGAAGTCCAGCAGCAGTTCCAGCCGATCGGCCTCCGGAACCTCGGTGAACTCCTCGACGATCTCGGCCAGCGCCGGAGTCAGCGCGCTCATGCGCGGGCCCCGCGCTTGGCAGGCAGTGCGCCGGCAGCTTCGCCGCGGACGATCGGCACGCCCACCGCGTTGCCCCACTCGGTCCACGAACCGTCGTAGTTGCGCACGGTCTCAAAGCCCAATAGGTGCTTGAGCACGAACCAGGTGTGGCTCGAACGCTCACCGATGCGGCAGTAGGCAACCACCTCATCGCCCGGCTTCAAGCCGGCCTCGTCCAGGTAGATGGCTTCCAGCTCCGCACGCGGCTTGAAAGTTCCATCGGCCGCCGCGGCCCTGCCCCAAGGCACCGAGGCGGCGGTGGGGATATGCCCGCCGCGCATTGCGCCCTCTTCGGGGTAGTTGGGCATGTGGGTGCGTTCGCCGGTGTATTCCTCCGGGGAGCGCACGTCGATCAGCGGGCTGCCCAGGTGCTCCAGCACCTGCGGCAGGTAAGCTCGAATCACCGAATCGTCGCGTTCGACCACCGGGTAGTCGGTGGCCACCACCGCGGGCTTCTCGGTGGAGAGCTCGCGGCCCTCGGCGATCCACTTATCGCGGCCGCCATCGAGCAGGCGCACGTCTTCGTGGCCGAACAGGGTGAACACCCACAAGGCGTAGGCAGCCCACCAGTTGGACTTGTCGCCGTAGAGCACCACCGTGGTCTCGCGGCCAATGCCCTTCGCAGCCATCAGCGCGGCAAAGTCCGCCCCTTCGACGTAGTCGCGGGTGACCTCATCGTTCAGCTCGGTGAACCAATCGATCTTCAGGGCGCCGGGGATATGGCCGGTGGAGTACAGCAAGATGTCTTCGTTGGATTCGAGCACCACCAGGTTCTCGGCCCCCAGATTCTCGGCCAGCCAGCCGGTGGAGACCAGCCGTTCGGGGTGGGCATACTGTGCGTAACTCGGGTTGTGCTCAACAGGCAGCGACATGCGCGATCACGTTCCTCATAGTTCGGTTTCTGGCCGACGCGCGAAGCGGCGGCCGCATTCTCACCTTCTAGCCTAGTCCCCGAGGCCGCGCATTCGTGTGGGGTGCGACATTCTTCTCCATTTTCGCGTCCCCGCCAAGGTAAACTGGCCGATGGGCCAAGGCAGCGGCCCCGCATCATCACCCGCACCTCAACCTAAAGGACACCTTCGAACGCATGGCCAAGATCATCCACCTGACACAGACCACACCGAACCTTTCGGTCGATGAACTGTTGGCCGGCTTCCACCCGTCCTACCGTTTCGGCGAGGTGTCCTTCGATACCTACCGCCCGGACCCGAACCAGCCCTCGCAGGCCGAAGCGGTCACCAAGCTGAGCAATTTCGCTCAAACCGTGGGCAAGAACAACGGCGGCGGCCTGTTCTCCAAGCTCTTCGGCAAGAAAACGGCCACCAAGAACGGCTACTACCTCGACGGGGGCTTCGGGGTGGGCAAAACCCACCTGCTCGCCTCGCTCTGGCATGCCAGCCCCGGCCCGAAGGCCTTCGGCACCTTCGTGGAATACACCAACCTGGTCGGCGCGCTTTCCTTCCGCCGCACCGTCGACGTGCTCAGCGAGTACAAGCTGGTGTGCATCGATGAATTCGAGCTCGACGATCCGGGGGACACCGTGCTGATGTCCCGGCTGATGCGCGAGCTCTCCGATGCCGGAGTGAAGCTCGCCGCCACCTCCAACACCCTGCCCGGGGCCCTCGGCGAGGGCCGCTTCGCGGCGGTGGACTTCCAGCGCGAAATCAAAACCCTCTCCGAGCAGTTCGACGTGCACCGCGTGGACGGGGTGGACTTCCGCCACCGTGGCCTGCCCGATGCGCCGGCGCCCCTGGAAGACGAGACCATCGAGGACTTCGCGGCCGAACGCTATGCGGATCAGACTCTCGCGGTTGATGATTTCGCCGAGCTGGTCGCCCACCTGCACAAGGTCCACCCCTCGCGCTACCGCCAGCTGCTGGCGGAAACCGACGCACTGGTGCTGCACAATGTGGACACCATCACCGATCAGTCGGTCGCGCTGCGCTTCGTGGTGCTCGCGGACCGGCTGTATGACAAGGACGTGCCGATCATCGCCTCGGGCAAGCCGTTCAGCGAGCTGTTCACCGACGAAATGATGTCCGGCGGCTACCAGAAGAAGTACTACCGCGCGGTCTCCCGGCTGACCGCCCTGGCCCGCGAGGGGCAGGCCGGCGAGCCGGCCCTCTAAACGCCGCACGCTGCACCAGCAAATTCATCGTCGAGCCCCGCGCTCGACGATGAAGTGCGTTAACAGCCCGGCGACCAGCGCCCAAAATGCGCCGCCGATGCCAAAGAGCGTGAGATTGCCTGCGGCCACCAAGACGGTGACCAGTGCGCTCAGCCGCCAGGACGGATCGGCCACCGCCCCGAGGAGCGAATTGCCCAGCGTAGCCAGCAGGGCCAAGCCCGCCGCCGCCTGGAACAGCCCCTCCGGCGAGGCGCTGGCCACGGAGACGATCAGTGCGCTGAGCGCGGCGAAAATGAGATAGAACACCCCGGAACTGGTGGCCGCCCGCCAGCGCCGCGAGGCGTCCGCTCCGGCCTGCTCGCCGGCCGCGAGCGCCGCGGTAATCGCCGCAAGATTAATTGCATGCCCGCCAAAGAAGGCGCCGAGGGAGGAACCTGCCCCGGTGACCAGCATCGAGGAGCGCCAGGGCAGTGCATAGCCGAAGGACCCGAGCACCGCGACCCCCGGAATATTCTGCGAGGCCATGGTCACGATGAACAGCGGCACGCTGATGCTCGCGATCGCCTGCCAGGAAAATTCGGGGGAGACCCATTCCAAGTGCGGCAGCAGCTCAAGCTGGCCCCACAAGCCGGCGCGTCCAATATGCCACAGCCCAAAACCGAGCGCAGCGAGCATGCTCAATGCGACGGCGAACTTGGGCAGCAGCCGCAGGCCGAGGAAAAACACCAGCAGGATTCCCAGCGCCGGGACCGGAATCGTGCCCAGAGCGGTAAAAGGCGTCAGGCACAGCGGAATCAGCACGCCGGCGAGCATGCCTTGCGCGATCGGTACCGGTATGCGCGTGAGCATCCGATGCAGCACCGGAATCAGTCCGGAGAGCATGATCATCACGCCACCGACGATGAACGCGCCCACCGCCTGGGCAAAGCCGAATGCCCCGGGAGCCAGCGCGGCGAGCATCGCCGCACCGGGGGTGGACCACGCAATGCTGATCGGCACGCGGTGGCGCAGGGAAAGCACGATGGTGCTCAGGCCCACGCATAGGCAGAGGATCAGCAAACCGGAGGCCGCCTGCCCAACGGTTGCGCCCACCTGGAATAACCCCGCCAGCACCACCGCGAAGGACGCAACAAATCCCACCATGGTGGTGATCAAACCGGCGATGATCGCCTGGGTGATGCCGTCGGCCTGGACCGCTGTGCTTCGAGTCATACTCATTTTCTACAGGCTGCGGCTGCCCCTGCGGTAATCGCCGCACGTCACGGCCCGCAGATGACGTTAAAACCAGAAAGGCACCGACCAGCGGCCGGTGCCTTTCAAGGATGCTCGGGCAAGGCCAAAGCAAAATCACAAGGGGATTAGCCCTCGTTGTTCTCGCCTTCGTTTTCCCCGGCGTTGCCACCGAGTCCACCTAGGAAGTCTCCGGCGCCCTGCTGGACCCCGTCAACCTGATCAGCGAACTTGCCACCGGTCTTGTCGTCGACAAAGTCGCCGGCCTTTTCGATGCCTTCGGAAACCTGATCCGGGTTCTGCTTTGCGAATTCCTCTGCCTTGCCACGCAGATCATCAAATCCTGCCATGCTGCACCTCCATTCGACGGTGGGAACCCCTTTAGCTCCACAACTGGTCTCCACACTAAAACGAAACTCCCGGTCAGGGAAGAGTTGAGGTATTCCCGGGCGTGTTGTTCATCTGGAAGTTAAACAAAAATGGGAATCACTTGGAGTGATTCCCATTTTTTATGGAGCGGTCAACGAGGTTCGAACTCGCGACCTCAACCTTGGCAAGGTTGCGCTCTACCAGCTGAGCTATGACCGCATGAATACCGGTAAAACCGTTATTCAGTGCGCGATACTGGGATCGAACCAGTGACCTCTTCCGTGTCAGGGAAGCGCGCTACCGCTGCGCCAATCGCGCCGAAGGATTCCGAAGAATCTCGACAGAAAACAAAGTGAAACTCTGATTTCTCAGAGCGGACAACGAGGTTCGAACTCGCGACCTCAACCTTGGCAAGGTTGCGCTCTACCAGCTGAGCTATGTCCGCATATTTGAGTTTTGGTCCGAAAACCAGAACTCCGTGCGCGATACTGGGATCGAACCAGTGACCTCTTCCGTGTCAGGGAAGCGCGCTACCGCTGCGCCAATCGCGCAAAAAGATTTTTACCTCTTTGCGAGGTGGGGACGGGATTCGAACCCGCGTAAACGGCTTTGCAGGCCGCTGCCTCGCCTCTCGGCCACCCCACCATACTCGGCCGAAGCCGAGGTGACTAATTTTACTTAGTCGATGAATCTTTCTGCGAGCGGACAACGAGGTTCGAACTCGCGACCTCAACCTTGGCAAGGTTGCGCTCTACCAGCTGAGCTATGTCCGCAAAAAGTGCTTGTTTTCGCGCCGTTTCCGTTCGCTCCAACGAGTAAAAACTCTATACGAGTTTCCGCAAGCTGCCAAATCGAGAGCGTGAGATCTGGTTCACAAGCCCGGAAACCCGCGGAACTACGCGGAAAATTAGTTATTCTCGTGCGGACTAGGAGCAAAGCGTCCGCCGCCCGTGCCATGATCGTGTGCATGACGTCACCAAAACTTGCGATTCAAACCGATCTAGGACGAATGTACAGCCGTCAGGTGGGAGCAGAAGCCACAGTCCCGTCGATCACCACGGTGATCGGCATGGACAAAATGGATCTTTCTGGTTGGGCCGGATATATGGCCGCCAAGTCCCTCTCTGAAGATCAGCGTTTGTCCGATGCGTTGTCGCAACCGGGCAAGATGCGTTCCCTGGTGCGCGACTCCGCGGCCGCCGCAGAGCGCTATCGCGATGCCGCCGCCGACCGTGGGGACCGCGTGCATAACTACGCCGAACATTTTGCGTTGCGCGCGCTGGGCAAGTCCGATGAGCTAGCTGCTGCGCGCTCGGCCCTCGAGACCAACGACGAGCTGGGCTTCGCGGCGCATTTCGAAAAATGGTGGGAGCAATACCAGGTGGAACCGCTGGCAACCGAGGTGACCGTCTGGAACGAAAGCGTAGGTTATGCCGGAACCATCGACCTGGTCGCCCGCATCGGTGGCAAGGTGTGCCTGCTGGATTACAAAACGAAGGGCACCGATCGCCAGGGGTTGGTGAAAACCCCAGACGACAAAGTCATCATGCAACTTGCTGCCGCGGCCAAAGCCGAAGAGCACGTGGTGGATGCCGAGGCGGGCAGCTGGGAGCCCTGGCCCTACGGCACCGATTCGATGCTTCTCGCGGTGGCCCTCGGGCAGGGCGGTACCCGGACTTTCATGGCGCCTCCGGCCGCCTTGCCCGATTATTGGTCCAAGTTCTATGCGCTGCGCCGCAATTGGGAGGCGCAGTTCAAAATCTCCAAGGCACGAGCCGCGCTGGTCGAGATCACCCCGCCACCTCATGCCTAGAAGCCCGGCGCACCGTAGACTGGTGTGGTTAGTGTCGGTCCGCCCGAGACTGAACGATAGTTGACCAACCGAGAGGGAGCCACACGTACCATGGCGATTTTGGGAATTCGGATCATCGGCGATCCCGTTCTACGCACACCAGCGCAGGAGGTGACCGAGTTTGGACCGGAAATCCAAAAGCTGGTCGACGACATGGATCAGACCATGGAAAACGTTGACGGTGCAGGCCTAGCCGCGCCTCAGGTCGGGGTCTCGCTGCGCGTGTTCACCTACCAAATCGGCAAGCAGCGCGGACATATCATCAATCCGGTGCTCGAACTGAGCGAGGACTTCCAGCCCGACGAAATCGAAGGCTGCCTCTCGATCCCGGGTATTTCCGCTCCGGTGCCGCGCCGCCGCCAGGTGGTTGCCACCGGCTTGGACAAGTTCGGAAAACCGGTCCGCATCGCCGGCGAAGGGATGCTGGCGCGCTGCGTACAGCATGAGACCGATCACCTCGACGGCATCCTCTTCCTGGACCGCTTGGCCCCCGAAGAGAAGAAAGCCGCCTGGCGCACCTTGCGCGCCGGCAACTACGAACAGACAGCCACCGCCACCGTGGCGCAACGCGCAGGATTCCTCGGATCCAGCTTCGGCGCCGGAATGGGGAACTAACCCATGCGCATCCTCTTCGCCGGCACCCCGCAGGTTGCCGTCACCTCGCTGGACCACCTGCACGCGGCCGGTTTCGACATCGCCGCCGTGCTGACCCGCCCCGACGCCCCGCTGGGGCGCAAACGCGTGCTCACCGCCTCGCCGGTCGCCGCCCGCGCCGAGCAGCTGGGCCTGCCCACGATCAAATCGAATAAGATCGACGCCGAGGTCACCGGGCAGCTGGCGGAGCTCAACCTGGACGCCGCAGCCATCGTCGCCTTCGGCGGGCTGGTTCCGGCCGCCGCGCTGAACGTGCCCAAACACGGTTGGATCAATCTGCACTTCTCGCTGCTGCCCGATTGGCGCGGTGCCGCCCCGGTGCAGCACTCGATCATCCATGGCGATGACATCACCGGCGCGGTGACCTTCCAGCTGGAAACCGGGCTGGATACCGGACCGGTCTTCGGGCAGGTCACCGAGCGGATCGGCGAGCTGGACACCGCCGGGATCATGCTCGATCGGCTCAGCGAATCCGGTTCCACCTTGCTGGTGCAGACCCTGCAGGCCCTTGACGCGGGCCAGGGACTGGCGATACCGCAAAGCGGCTCGCACACCTACGCACCGAAAATCACCGACGTCGACGCGCAGCTGGACTTCACCCGCACGGCCACCGAAATCCGGCGCCGCGCCCATGGCACCAGTCCCTTTCCGGGCGCCTGGGCCATCGCGGATCAGGCACGCTACAAATTCGGCCCGCTGCGGGAGCGGCGCGAGATGACCGAGCTGGCACCCGGCGAGGTGCACATCGAACCGGGCAAGCACCCGGTGGTCTACGTGGGCACCAGCACCTGGGCGCTGGAACTTTCAACTATCCAGCCTCCAGGCAAAAAAATGATGAACGCCTCCGACTGGGCTCGCGGCGTATTGACCCAGGGAACGAAAGTGAGCTTCGCATGAGCGGGCACGAACCAATAAACGAACCACGACGCAACGAGGCCGGACGCACCCGCAACCGCGGCCAGGGCGACCGCCCGCGCCAGTACAGCCAGTCAGCCCCCGGCCAGCGCAAGCGCGCGGCCGATCCGGCCCGGCTGGTGGCCTTCAAGGTATTGCGCGAGGTCTCCGCCAAGGACGCCTATGCCAACCTGGTCCTGCCCAAGATGATCCGCGAGCACCAGCTGGAAAAGCGCGATGCGGGTTTCGCCACCGAACTCGCCTACGGCGCGCTGCGCTCCCAGGGGTTCTACGACGCAATCCTCGCCACCCTGGTGGACCGCCCGCTGGCCGAGCTGGACCCGGCGATCCTCGACGCCCTGCGCCTGGGCGCCCACCAGCTGCTGGCCATGCGCGTGCCCAAGCATGCTGCGCTCGATGAGACCGTGTCGCTGGCCCGCGCACAGATCGGCGCCGGGCCCTCCGGGCTGATCAACGCGGTGCTGCGCAAGGTGAGCGTGAAAGAACCCGAAGAGTGGATCGCGCTGCTGACCGCCGCAGCGGGCAGCGAGTCCGAAAAGCTGTCGATCGAGCATTCCCACCCGGACTGGATCGTCCGCGCCCTGCGCGGCGCGCTCATCGCCCACGGACGGGATGCCGCCGAGCTGCCCGAGCTGCTCCAGGCGGATAACCTGGCTCCGGTGGTCAACCTGGTCGCGCTGCCCGGGCTGGGCACCCTGGAGGCCGCCCTCGAAGCCGGCGCCGAGCCGGGCACCGTGGTCGAGGACTCGGCCACCTACAAGCACGGGGACGTGGCCCGCGTGCCCGGAGTGCGCGAAGGAACCGTGCGCGTGCAGGACGCCGGAAGCCAGCTGGTGGCCCGCGCACTGGCCGCGGTGGAGCTCCCGGTGGCCGGCGAAGACAAGTACTGGCTGGATCTGTGCGCCGGCCCCGGCGGCAAGGCCGCGCTGCTCGGCGCGCTGGCGGTGCAGCGCGACGCGCGGCTGACGGCGAACGAACCCACCGAACACCGTGCACGGCTGGTCGAGCAGTCGATGTCCGCGGTTCCCGGGGACTACTGGATGGTCACCACCAAGGACGGCCGCGAGTTCGGCACCGCCGACTTCGCCGGAGACTACGACCGGATCATGGTCGATGCCCCCTGCTCCGGGCTCGGTGCGCTGCGCCGCCGCCCGGAATCGCGTTGGCGCAAACAGCCACGGGACATCCCGGAGCTGACCAGCCTGCAAGGCGAACTGCTTGCCGCCGCCTTCAACGCGGTCCGCGTCGGCGGGGTCATCGGATTTGTGACCTGCTCGCCGCATATGGCCGAAACCCGGCTGGTGGTCGAAGATTTCCTCAAGTCGAATCCCGCCGCCACGCTGCTGGACACCGGAGCCGCGGTGTCCGCCGTGGCCCTGGACGGCACTCCCGCCGCCGGGCACGAGCTGGCCGGCGGCAGCACCGCCCAGCTGTGGCCGCATATCCACGGCACCGACGCCATGTTCATGGCGATCATCACCAAAAGCGCGTAGCCCGCGCACCGAAATCCAGCGTCCCATCCCAAGGAGCACCGATGAGCAACCCGCGTATCAATCCGTCGATCTTGTCCGCTGACTTCGCGAACCTAGCCAGCGAACTGGCGCGCATCCACACCGCCGATGCGGTGCACGTGGACGTGATGGACAATCACTTCGTGCCGAATCTGACCCTCGGGCTGCCCGTGGTCGATGCGCTTGAAAAGGTCAGCGACCTGCCCATCGACGTGCACCTGATGATCGAGGACGCCGACCGCTGGGCTCCGGAATACGCCCAGCTGGGGGTGGACTCGGTCACCTTCCATGCGGAGGCCTCCGCGGCGCCGATCCGCTTGGCCCGCGAGCTGCGCGCCGCCGGTTCGAAGGCGGCGATGGCCCTGCGCCCGGCCACCCCCATCGAACCGTACCTGGATATGCTCGGCGAGCTGGACATGGTGCTGCTGATGACCGTGGAGCCGGGTTTCGGCGGGCAGAAGTTCCTCGATCTGGTGCTGCCCAAGATCAAGCGCACCCGTGCGGCCATCGCCGGAACCGGCAAGCCGATCGCGCTCCAGGTGGATGGGGGCATCTCGCGGGAGACGATTCTGCGCGCCGCCGAAGCCGGGGCCGATGTGTTTGTCGCCGGTTCGGCCGTCTACTCCGCGCCGGAACCGGCGGCAGAAATCGACGCATTAAGAAATCTTGCACGCATCGCCCATTAAAATATGCCAAACTAGTCACTAGTAAACACGAATACGTGCTCCGGGGTCGGTGTAAGTCCGAACCGGCGGTTATAGTCCGCGACCCGCAACCAAGGCCACAAGCCAAGGAAGCGGTTGAGCCGGTGAAATTCCGGTACCGACAGTTAAAGTCTGGATGGGAGAAGCACGGGTTTGATTTGCCATGGCCTAGCCAACCGTTCCGCTCGAGCGAGCCGAACGAACGCCTAGCCATAGGCCCATCAACTGCACACCCCCGGAGCCGCCGCTTCGAGAAGGGTGAACGATGGATATTCTGCGGTGGCTCATTGAAGCTTTTAATTCACAAATTGCGATCGGCTCCTCGGCACTTCTGGTGCGCGAGGTCGTGGGCAATATCTTTGGCCTGGCCAGCGCGCTAGGCGGCATGCGCCGCAAGGTCTGGGCCTGGCCAGTCGGCATTATCGGCAACCTGCTGCTCCTGACGGTCTTTTTGGGCAGCATCTTCGACACCGGCTACACCGCCAATCTGTGGGGCCAAGCCGGCCGCCAGATCATGTTCATCGCGGTCTCCTTCTACGGCTGGGTGCGCTGGAAGCAGGCCCGCGACGGGGTGGACGGCGGCCACGCGGTCACCCCGAAATGGGCTACCAGCAATGAACGCATTGGCATGATCGCCGTGCTCATCGTCGGCACCATCGCGGTGACCCCGCTGTTCAGGATGCTCGGATCCTACGATCCGGTATGGGCCGACGCATGGACCTTCGTCGGATCGCTGCTGGCCACCTATGGCATGGCCAAGGGCTGGGTCGAATTCTGGCTCATCTGGGTGGCTGTGGACGCGGTCGGCGTACCGCTGCTCTTCTCCGCCGGCTACTACGCCAGCGCCTTCATGTACCTGTTCTACGGCGGTTTCACCATCGTCGGCTTCTTCGTCTGGATGAGGGCGAAAAAGGATGAAAAACCGCAGATCGAAACCGAAATGCTGGACCCTACGATCAAAGGAAGGCAACCATGATCGGCCAAGGAGAACTGGACCAGGCGCTGCGCACCGCACTGGAAGCAGCACAACGCGGAGCCCGCGGCGCGAATCCGCTGGTCGGCGCGTGCGTGCTCGACGGGGCCGGACGCGTGATCGCCACCGGCTTCCACCTGGGCGCCGGCAACCCGCACGCGGAGATCGATGCGCTGCGCAGGCTGGGCCGCATGGACCGCAGCCAGGCGGCGGAGCTGACCATGGTGGTCACCCTGGAGCCCTGCAACCACCGCGGGCGCACCGGCCCCTGCGCGCAGGCCATCGCCAACGCCGGCATCGGACAGGTGCACTACGCGATGAGCGATGAAACCGCCACCGCCAGCGGGGGAGCGGACTACCTGCGCTCGCGCGGGGTCGCCGTCAGCCAAAGCGAGCAGCATCTGGCCGCCTGGGAATTGAATCACCGCTGGTTCCGCGCCAAGGCGCAGGGCCGCCCGTTCATCACCGTGAAAACCGCGCAGTCCCTGGACGGGCGGATCAACGCCCCCGACGGCAGCAGCCAGTGGATCACCGGCGACGCCTCGCGCAACCATTCGCATGGGCTGCGCTCCCGGGTGGACGCGATCGTCGTGGGCACGAACACCGTCATCGCCGACGACCCGCGGCTGACCGCGCGCACCGCCGCCGGGGGACTGCACGAGCAGCAACCCTACCGATTCGTGCTGGGCAACCGGGCGCTGCCCGAGGACCTGGCCTTGGCCTACGACGATCGCTGGGAGCAGCTGCGCACCCACGAGGTCCACGACCTGATCCACCGCGCCACCGAACTGGGCTTCAACCACCTGCTCATCGAGGGAGGTTCGATCATCGCCTCGGCGTTTATCGAGGCCGACCTGGCCGATGAGATCTATTGCTACCAGGCACCGGTGATCATCGGCGCCGGCGGCACCTCGGTGAATATCGGCTCGGTGACCACCCTGTCCCAGGCCCGCCAGTTCAGGCTCGACGCCCACCAACCCGACGCGCTCACCCGCCTCGGCGCGGACGTGCTGATGCATCTGGAACCGTTGCCCGAGCGCACATCCCACACACTTTAAAGGACCCCAAAAAATGTTTACCGGAATCATCACCGGCACCGGCACGGTGCTGGGCATCGAGAACCACCCGAACGAAGATCTTGCCGTGCTCACCTTGAAGGCGCCCGGCCATACCGAGGCGCTGGGCCTCGGCGGCTCGCTGGCGGTCAACGGCGTCTGCCTGACCGCCACCGAACTGGAGGGCGAAACGCTGAGCGTGGACGTGATGGGCGAAACCCTGCGCCGCACCAGCACCGGGGAGCTGCGCGCCGGCTCGATCGTGAACCTGGAGCGCTGCACCCCGGCCGGCGGCCGGCTCGATGGCCACGTCGTCCAGGGCCACGTTGATACCGTCGGCACGGTGCTGGCCCGCGAAGATCACGGCCAGTGGACCACCTTCCGCATCGGGCTGCCCGATGAATACGCCCCGCTCACCGCGGAAAAGGGCTCCATCGCGCTGGACGGCATCTCGCTGACCATCACCGCGGTCTCCGCGGCAACCGCCACCGGAGCCCACTGGGTGGAGGTCGGCATCATCCCGATCACGCTGGAGGAGACGACCATGGGTTCCCGCCAGGTCGGCGACGCCATCAATATCGAGGTGGACGTGCTCGCAAAATACGTGGCCCGGCTGAACGCGTTTGGAGGCGGCAAGTAATGGCCCGCAAGGAACTGGACTCGATCCCCACCGCCCTGGCCGCCCTGGCCGCGGGCAAGGCCGTGGTCGTGGTGGACGATGAAGACCGCGAAAACGAGGGCGATATCATCTTCGCCGCGCAATTCGCCACCGCCGAGCTGATGGGCTTCACCATCCGCTACACCTCCGGGGTCATCTGCGTGCCGCTGGAAGCCCAGCGCGCCGACGAGCTGGGCCTGGCCCCGATGGTCGGCATCAACCAGGATTCCAAGGGCACCGCGTTCACCGTCTCCTGCGACGCGGTCAGCGGAATCAGCACCGGAATTTCCGCCGCCGACCGGGCCGTCACCTCCCGGCTGCTGGCGGACCCCGCCGCCGAGGCGGCACAGCTCAGCCGCCCGGGGCACATCTTCCCGCTGCGTGCCGCCGCCGGAGGCGTGCTGGAGCGCCGCGGACACACCGAAGCCGCGGTGGATCTCTGCCGCGGTGCGGGCCTGGAGCCGGTGGGCGTGATCGGCGAGGTCGTCAACGACGACGGCTCGATGATGCGCCTCGATGATCTGCGTGACTTCGCCGCGGCCCACGATCTGCCGCTGGTCAGCATCGAGGACCTCGCCCGTTGGCGCCGGGTCAACGACGAAATCTCGCTGACCGAAGCCGTTTCGCTGCCCACCCCCTTTGGCACCTTCAGCGCCCGGGCCGCCAGCGTGGAGGGCCACGAGCACATCGTGCTCAGCCACCCGGCCCCCACGCTGGAGGGGGCCACTAATCTGGTGCGCATCCACTCCGAATGCCTCACCGGCGACGTCTTCGGGTCCTACCGTTGCGATTGCGGCGAACAGCTGCATGCGGCGCTGGAGCAGATCGCCGCCGAGGGCGGGCACCTGGTGTACGTGCGCGGCCACGAGGGCCGCGGCATCGGCCTGTTCAACAAGCTGCGCACCTACGCGCTGCAGGAAACCGGCGTGGACACCCTCGACGCGAACCTCCACCTGGGCTTCCCCGCCGACGCGCGCGAGTACTTCGCGGTCGCCGCGATCCTGAAGCACCTGGGGATCGATGAGATCCGCCTGCTGAGCAACAACCCGGACAAGCAGGCCAAGCTCGCCCAGGCCGGGGTGGCGGTGACCGAATTGGTGCCCAGCCGGATCGCACCACGCAGCGAAAACGAAAGCTACCTGCGCACCAAGCAGGCCCGGTTCGGCCATGACCTGCAACTGCCGAACACCAAAACCAGCTTCTAGAACAGCAACGCAAACCTTAAGGAATATCACATGAGCAAGCATGGAGCCCCGACAAATGTCGCCGACGAGCTCAAGGCGCTGAACTTGTCGGGACTGAAAGTCGCGATCGTTGCCGCCAGCTGGCACGAGGTCATCATGAACGGCCTCATCGACGGCGCGCAGCGAGCCGCGCGCGACGCGGGGATCGAGAATCCGAGCCTGATCCGCGTGCCCGGCACCTTCGAACTCCCGGTGGCCGCAAGCGCGCTGGCTAAGTCCTACGATGCGATCATCGCCCTCGGCGTGGTGATTCGCGGCGGGACCCCGCACTTCGACTATGTCTGCCTGGCCGCCACGAACGGGCTGACCGACGTTTCGGTGAACACCGGTGTACCGGTCGGATTCGGCGTGCTCACCTGCGACGACGAGCAGCAGGCGCTGGACCGCGCAGGCCTGGAAGGTTCCAGCGAGGATAAGGGCTACGAAGCCTTCTCGGCCGCTGTGATGACCGTCGCAGCGCTACGCTAATGGCCGCTTCGGACGTCACAATAGGCATGGAAAATTCGGGCACCAGCCGGAAAAACGTTAGTCTTGTAGACGTGAAAACTTTTGACGAGCTCTTCAGCGAACTGTCGCTCAAGGCCCAAACCCGCCCGGAAGGCTCTCGTACCATCACCGAACTTGATTCCGGTGTCCACGGCATCGGCAAGAAAGTTGTCGAGGAGGCCGCCGAAGTTTGGATGGCCGCCGAGTACGAAAGTGACGAGGAAACAGCCGAGGAGATCTCCCAGCTGCTCTACCACTTGCAGGTTTTGATGATTGCCAAGGGTCTGTCCTTGGCCGACGTTTACAAGCATCTATAGCCGTCGCGCTGCTGCGACCGGGTCATCGCACCCGGTCGCAGGCACCGCTCGGCGGCAGTAACAACGGCCAATTAAATCCTTGGCGCTTGTTTTTGGCTTATCGCCCGGCGCCACACTCATGAAACGAGTAAATAAATGCTTCGCGTAGCCCTGCCCAACAAAGGCGCCCTCTCCGAAATAGCCTCCACCATGTTCAAGGAAGCCGGCTATCTCCAGCGCCGCGACACCCGCGAACTGGTTCTGGTCGATGAAGAGAACAACGTTGAATTCTTCTACCTGCGTCCGCGCGATATCGCCGTCTATGTAGGCCGCGGCATCCTTGACGTCGGAATCACCGGTCGTGACCTGTACCTCGATGCAGATGTCGACGACGATGTCGAGGAGCAGCTATCCCTTGGCATCGGCAAGTCCGCCTTCCGCTTTGCTGCCCCGGTCGGAGCGTTCAACTCCGTCGAAGAGCTCAACGGCAAGCGCATCGCCACCAGCTATGACATTCTTCTGGACCACTACCTGAAGAAGCAGGGGATCGATGCGAGCGTCGTCCGCCTGGATGGTGCGGTTGAGTCCTCTGTGCGTCTCGGTGTGGCCGATGCGATCGCCGATGTGGTCGAAACCGGAAACACCATCAAGGCCGCCGGCATGGAAATCTTCGGCGATGTGCTGCTCCAGTCGGAAGCGGTGCTCATCGGACGAGTCGGCCACAAGCCGGCCGGTCTTGACTTGCTGATCCGCCGCTTGTCCGGCGTGCTGGTCGCCCGCCAGTACGTCATGCTCGACTATGACATTCGCCGCGTTCAGGTCGAAGAGGCCTGCGCGCTGACTCCCGGTCTGGAATCGCCGACCGTTTCCGACCTGGCGAACTCGGACTGGTGCGCCGTGCGCGCCATGGTGAAGAAGTCGCAAACCAACAACATCATGGATGAGCTGTACGACGTTGGCGCTCGCGCGATTCTGGTCAGCCAGATCCACGCCTGCCGCATCTAGTTACGCCACCCTAGGAGATTCAGCTCATGAGCGTAGCAATCCGTGTTATTCCATGCCTCGACGTCGATGCCGGACGCGTCGTCAAGGGCGTTAATTTCGAAGGCCTTCGCGATGCCGGGGACCCGGTGGAACTTGCCCGGCGTTACAACTTGGCCGGTGCCGATGAACTCACCTTCCTCGACGTGACCGCTTCCAGCTCGGACCGGGAGACGACCTTCGAGGTCGTTCGCCATACGGCCGAAGAGGTTTTCATCCCATTGACCGTTGGCGGCGGCGTGCGCGCGGCGGAGGATGTCGATCGCCTGCTGCGCAATGGCGCAGACAAGGCATCGATCAACACCGCGGCGGTGGCTCGGCCAGACGTGATCAACGAGATTACCGAACGCTTCGGTTCGCAGGTCTTGGTGCTTTCCCTGGACGCCCGTCGGACCAACGATCCGTCGATCGCCTCGGGCTATGAGGTCACCACCCATGGTGGCCGCACGGGCACCGGCATGTGCGCGGTTGCGTGGGCCAAGGATGCAGCCGAACGTGGCGTGGGCGAGATCCTGCTGAACTCGATCGATGCCGACGGCACCAAGGACGGGTTCGATCTGGAAATGATTCGCGCCGTCCGCGCGGCCGTGAAGGTTCCGCTGATCGCCTCCGGCGGTGCAGGAAAGCCGGAGGACTTCCCGCCGGCAATCGAAGCCGGAGCCGACGCGGTGTTGGCTGCTTCGATCTTCCACTTCGGACCCACCGATATGATCGCTAAGGTCAAGGAGAAGATCCGCGAAGCGGGCTATCCGGTACGCTAGGCATCAAACAACTAATGGGTCAGTTCATTTTGAACTGGCCCATTTTTGTGTCCGCAAGATCGCAGCCTCGGCAAATGCTAATCCGTAGCGATGAGTTGCTTCTTAGTTCGCCAGACATCAATTTCGATAGGGTCGCTTGGCACGGCGGCTTGTCCCGGGATTGCCTGCCACGGGCCGCCATCGACGCTGAATTCTCCGCGGAACAACGTGGTGAGCCCGACACCGTAGGTGCCCGTTTCTGTGTAGAAATGGCTTGTCGGTGTTTTATCTCGAAGGGTATGCTCCGGTGCTGGCTCGCCTGGGAAATCCAGGTTCCGGGTATTTCCATCACCATAATTCCAATTCCAGCCAACTGGGATAGCCCTTAGTTTCGTGGGAATGCCTCTAATGTCCGTGTTGAAATCTTGAGTATCACCTTCAGCCCACAGGTGTGTGTGGCCGTTTCGAAGCGAAAATTTATAGGGATCACTCTTCAGATTCGAACCACGAATGGGGAATTTTCTGAATTCTGAAGGTGTGATTACTAGTCGTTCAACTAGCTCCCCATCTCTGAGATCAATTGGTGTATTGTCTTCTGGACACAATTGATGTGTGATTTGTGTTTCTCCATCACGCGGTCCTCCGGTGAACCTTATTATGCGTGAATACGGTGACGTTCCGTCTTCGCAAAGTACGGAGTCCGGATTCTGATTGCAGCCTCGAAATCGTTCTAATCCGATAACGCAACCGTCGAGATATTCTACTTCATAACGTTGTTTTGGCTGTTGATTTATTAGGTCAGGCTGGTCTTGGTGATAAGGGTCGGTTTCGACATAATTTTTATCGCATTCCTCAACTAAGACTTCAATTTGGTTATTGTGAAATTGATTTAGATATGGACAAATTAGTGGTGACTCGGCAACATCAGCAATCGACATGCTCGAGTTAATGGACTGTGTACCTGTACAACCTAAGAACAACGCAAAAGCAGAGATCAATATATGGTGTTGCATGTCTTATTCCGAGAATTTCAAATCGAACATTTTCCACCCATCGTCCCAACGAAGAACTGTGATCCCCGTTATCGGTTCTTCTGAGG